>NZ_JBASXK010000145.1:0-44213 GCF_049276915.1 Aestuariivita sp.
TCCTTGCCGAGTACGGTCGTGACCAAAGGGATCAGAGCCAGGCCAAGGGCAAGACCCAGCACACCGTCACACAGAGCCGTGATCAGCCATTGCATCAATCCGGACGCTTGACCCATCCCCTGGGCAACTCCGGCAGCAATATGGTGGATCACGTCATAAAGCCAAGGCCAACCCAGTACTTCCATGCCATGGATGATGATCGAGCCTCCGACCCATAGCATCGCCGCGGTTCCCACTGTCGACAACAGCGCCAGCAGCCCGGGCATGCCTTTGACAAGTCCCCGCCCGATCCCCCGGCCAAATCCGGTCTTTGCGGTCATAGCCATCCACAGGCCGATGTCATCCATCTTCACGATCAGGGCAACCGTTCCATAGACGGCAATGGTGATGCCGATCCCCGCCATGCCAAGAGCTGCGGCCTGGAACCAGATGTTGGGGGCTTCGATGGCGGCGAGGATGATCGTCATGATCTCGGCTGACAGGATGAAATCGGTCTTGATGGCACCTTTGACCCGGGCTTCTTCCAGTTGAGCCGGATTGCCCACATCCATGTCCTCCTCGACATGCTCAACAGCATGGGGAAAGAGGCGGTGAAACACCTTCTCGGCGCCCTCGAAACACAGATAGGCCCCACCCAGCATCAACAGGGGGATGACCAGCCAGGGCGCAAATGTGTTGAGCAGCAAAGCCGCAGGCAACAGGATCACGAGCTTGTTGAAAAATGACCCCTTGGTGATCTTCCAGATGATCGGCAGTTCGCGTTTGGCTTCGAAACCGGTGACGTATTTCGGGGTAACAGCGGCATCGTCGATCACCACGCCCGCCGCTTTGGAGCCAGCCTTGGCCGCCATTCCGGCTACATCATCGGCCGAAGCCGCTGCGACCTTGGCGATCGCTGCGACATCATCCAGCAAGGCAAGTAAGCCACTCATGTGCCAGCCCTTCTTTGTGTCCGACCCGATCTGGGCCCCCTTCTCTGCCTATGCGATCTGGACCGTTAGCGCAACCGCGCCAGGTTTGCGCTAACACGTTCATCTTGCGACCCTTTTGCCCTTTTGAGCGGCCCGGGGCTTGGTTATACGGCGCATCAAGGACCTCAGGGACGTACACAAAGGAGCGCCTCCATGACCATCACCGTCGGGATCAACGGGTTTGGCCGCATCGGCCGTTGCACGCTGTCGCATATCGCAGCCTCGGGGCGCGACGACATAAAGGTGGTCAAGCTGAATGCCACGGGGCCGCTGGAAACCGCCGCGCATCTGATCAAATACGACAGTGTTCATGGCCGCTTTCCCGGCGAGGTCACGATTGGCGAGGGCACGCTCGATCTGGGCCGGGGTCCGATCTCGGTGATGTCGACCTATGATCCCAGCGAACTGGACTGGTCCGGCTGCGACGTGGTCCTGGAATGCACTGGCAATTTCAACGATGGTGAGAAGGCGAAGGTGCATCTGGAACAGGGTGCGGGCAAGGTTCTGATCTCGGCGCCTGCCAAGAATGTGGAAAAGACAATCGTGTTTGGCGTCAATGACGACCAGCTCGTAGCGGGCGATCGGATGGTCTCGAACGGCTCCTGCACCACGAACTGCCTTGCGCCTCTGGCAAAGGTGCTGCACGAGGCCTTCGGCATCGAAGCCGGCATCATGACCACCATTCACGCCTATACCGGAGACCAGCCTACACTGGATCGCCGCCACAAGGATCTCTATCGCGCTCGCGCGGCTGCCATGGCGATGATCCCCACCTCGACCGGGGCGGCCAAGGCTCTGGGCGAGGTTCTGCCTGAGCTCAAGGGCAAGCTTGACGGCTCGGCGATCCGCGTGCCGACGCCGAATGTGTCGGCTGTGGATCTGACCTTTACCGCCGGGCGCGCGGTGACTGCGGATGAGGTGAATGCCGCCGTTCTGGCCGCATCCAAAGGTCCGATGAAAGGCGTTCTGGGCTATGAACCCGCTCCTTTGGTGTCGATCGATTTCAACCACACCAGTGAAAGCTCGATCTTTGCGCCGGATCAGACCCGCGTTGTTGGCGAGCGCCTTGTAAGGGTGCTGGCGTGGTATGACAATGAATGGGGCTTCTCGGTACGCATGGCGGATGTTGCCGTTGCAATGGGTCGGCTCTAATCCTGCGCGGCTTGCCTGACGGTTCGGCTTGAGCCATCCTGCGGATGAGGAAAAACAAGACGACAGGCACAGAATGACAAATCCGATTGCCCTGGTGATGGCGGTACTCATCCTCGGTGCCATAGCCGTGGACGTCACCATCTATGGCACCGCACATCTGCTTTTTCTGGGAAAGAAACTTGCCGATTTGATCGAATGGCTGGCGTTCTGGCGTTAACTCCCCAGACGTTCTTTCAGCGCTGTATTGACCAGCGGCGTGACGAATTGCGAAACATCACCGCCCAGCCTGGCGATTTCCTTGACCAGTTTTGATGCAATCGCCTGATGGCGCGCTTCGGCCATCAAGAACACTGTTTCGATGCTGTTATCCAGCACCCGGTTCATGCCAACCATCTGGAATTCATATTCGAAATCCGCCACAGCGCGCAGACCACGTACGATGACCTGAGCGCCGACGTCGCGCGCGCAATCGATCAGCAGGTTCTCGAACGGATGAGCGACGATCTCGGTGCCGGTCTGGGCTGACAGGGACGCGCATTCGCTTTCGATCATCGCGACCCGCTCTTCCAGAGAGAACAAAGGTCCCTTGTCGCGGTTGATGGCCACGCCGATCACCAGCCTGTCCACCAGTGCCGAGGCGCGGCGAATGATGTCCATATGACCCAGCGTGATCGGATCGAACGTACCCGGATAAAGACCGATGCGCATAGGGTGTCTTCCTTCATGTCCCGTGTCTTGGGGCGCACGCAAACATGAACGAGACTGCAGTTCAAGGGCATAGCTGACAGATGCCGCCAAAACCCATGGCGAGCGCGCGCGCCGTGCGGCCTGTGAAGCTGGTCAGTGTCCCATGATCATGCCCTCGAGGGCATCCTTTTCCATCGAAAGTTGCGACAGACGCGCTTTCACGACATCGCCCAGCGTGATCAGCCCGACCATGACTCCGTTTTCGACAACCGGCATGTGCCGGAAGCGGCCATCGGTCATCTGCTGCAAGACGTCATCTGCGGTCATGTCGGTGCTGGCCGTGACCAGACCTTTGGTCATGTAGTCGGCCACCGGACGCGTCAGGCACTCTGCGCCTGATCCGGCCAGTTCACGCACGATATCTCGCTCGGACAGGATTCCGAGTGCGGTCTTGCCATCGGCGGACACAACGACCGAACCGATCCGATGTTGCGCCAGCACCGCTGCTGCCTGCGAAATGGATATCTCGGGCAGCACGGTGAAGACATCGACGCTGTTTTTCGATTTGAGTATCTGATGAACGCGCATCCGGCCTCCCTCCAAGATAATCGCTCGTTTGAGGGTTGCCGCAATGGGATAGCCTGTCAAGCCTGTCAGCTTTGCTCTTCAAGGCGCAACACCTCGTCGCGCACCCCCGTCATGATGGCAGCCGCCAGGCGATTCATCCGGTCGCTGCGCATATCGGATTTATGACGCACAAGATAAAAACTGCGCGTCAGGCTGACCTGATCGGGCAGAACTTTGCGCAACAAATTGTGCTGAGCCAGCGCGAAATCATGCGCAACGCACAGCCCATCCCCCTGACTGGCCATCCGCAATTGCAACGGGACCGAGTTCGAGGCCAGCGCCACCCGATCCACCCCCAGATCACGCAGGTAATCCAGTTCGGCGTCATAAATCATGTCCGGGATATACCCGATGAACGGGTGATTCTTGAGATCGGCAATCGTTTTTATCGGCGGCCGACGGCGTAAATATTGCCGCGCTCCCGCGATATGCAGCTTGTAATCGGTGATCTTTTCCACGTGGAACTGGCCTGCTGTGGGCGGGCTGACCGTGATCGCCATATCCGCTTCGCGCCGGTTCAGGTTCACCACGCGCGGCAATGCCACGATCTGAATATCGAGGTCGGGATTGTTGCGCGACAGGGGCGAACAGATCGGAGACAGCACATAATAGGCACAGCCATCCGGTGCCCCGATGCGAATCTGTCCCGACAGCACGTCATCGGGACCGCTCAGCGCCTCGACACCTGCGCGCATGGCCTGTTCGGCCTCTTCCCCATGCGCCAGCAGCCGCTCACCTGCGCCGGTCAGCGTGTAACCCTGAGGGGATTTGATGAAAAGCGTGGCTCCCATCGCTGCTTCAAGCCGGGCAATACGTCGTCCGACTGTCGCCGGATCCATCTTCAATCTCTTGCCCGCGCCGGACAGGCTTTCTTCGCGCGCAACAAACAGGAATACGCGCAGATCGTCCCAATGTGGCTCCATGTCGGCCCTAACATCCTTTGGTTTTTGCAAATCGTTTTTGAAATCTTGCCTCTGTTCAACTCATTTTTGCAAGCCTATGTTCCGCGATGATGAGGATGGCGTGGCAATTCTGCCCGCCAGACGCGGAGGAACGAGATATGCAAGAACTGACCCATTACCTGAACGGTGCCCACGTCAAAGGCACATCCGGCCGATTTGCCGATGTGATGAACCCCGCCACAGGCGAGGTGCAGGCCAAGGTCCCACTGGCCTCTGCCGTCGAAGTGGATCAGGCGGTTCAACTGGCCGCTGCGGCTCAGCCACAATGGGCCGCGACCAACCCGCAGCGCCGCGCCCGCGTCATGATGAAGTTCGTGGCCCTGCTGAACCGTGACATGGACAAACTGGCCGAAGCGCTCAGCCGCGAACATGGCAAGACCTTGCCTGATGCGGCAGGCGATGTGCAGCGTGGCCTTGAAGTGGTCGAATATTGCATCGGTGCGCCGCAGTTGCTGAAAGGTGAATTCACCGACAGCGCGGGCCCGGGTATCGACATGTATTCCATGCGCCAGCCTCTGGGTGTAACCGCCGGAATCACGCCCTTCAACTTTCCCGCGATGATCCCGATGTGGATGTTTGCCCCTGCCATCGCATGTGGCAACGCCTTCATCCTCAAACCATCCGAGCGTGACCCCTCAGTGCCGCTGATGCTGGCGGAACTGATGGAGGAAGCGGGTCTGCCCAAAGGCATCCTGCAGGTGGTGAATGGTGACAAGGAAGCGGTGGATGCGATCCTGCATCACCCGGTGATCCAGTCGATCGGCTTTGTCGGATCCACACCCATTGCGGAATATATCTATGCCACGGGCTGTGCGAATGGCAAACGCGTGCAATGTTTCGGCGGTGCCAAGAACCACATGATCATCATGCCGGACGCGGATATGGATCAGGCCGCAGACGCGCTGATAGGTGCAGGTTATGGCGCGGCAGGCGAACGCTGCATGGCGATCTCGGTTGCGGTTCCCGTCGGTGATGAGACCGCAGACCGGCTGATCGAAAAGCTGGTTCCGCGTATCGAAAAGCTGAAAGTCGGACCCTACACCGCTGGTAACGACGTGGATTACGGCCCGGTCGTGACAGCGGCAGCCAAAGCAAACATCGAGCGCCTGGTGCAGACCGGGATCGACCAGGGTGCCGAACTGGTTGTTGATGGCCGCGATTTCAAACTGCAGGGCTATGAAGATGGCTATTTTGTCGGCCCGCATCTGTTTGACCGCGCCACCAAGGACATGGATATCTACAAACACGAGATCTTTGGTCCCGTGCTGACCTGTGTGCGTGCCCAAAGCTATGAAGAAGCCATCGGCCTTGCGATGGATCACGAATATGGCAATGGCACCGCGATCTTTACCCGCGATGGCGACGCCGCGCGTGATTTCGCCAATCGTATCAATGTCGGCATGGTCGGCATCAATGTGCCGATCCCGGTGCCATTGGCCTATCATACCTTTGGCGGGTGGAAGAAATCGGTCTTTGGTGACCTCAACCAGCATGGGCCGGATGCGTTCAAATTCTATACCCGCACCAAGACCGTGACCGCGCGCTGGCCCAGCGGCATCAAGGAAGGTGGCGAGTTCTCCATTCCCGTGATGGAGTGATCCGGGGCTGTTGGTGTCCTGGGGGTATTTGAGACCAGAAAGATGCAGGGGGCGCAGGATACATCCTGTGCCCTTCTTGCGTGACGCCATCGCAAAATGCCCACGAAAATTTGACAAGAGCCATGTTTCGCATGCCTTTGGTTTGAGGTAGAATTCCGCAAAGCAGGCAATTTGGAGTATAGTCCCATGTCACGTACGCGCTTTTCGCGGCGATCGGTTTTGTTGGGAACAGGCGCAGCTTTGATGGCGCCTGGTATTCTGCGCGCGCAGACCCCCGAGTTGTGGAACGAAGCATTCCCGAGCAATGAACCGGTGATCCGCGACACCACACCGGCCAGACGCAACATGTCGTCGTTCAAGACGCGCGATTGGCAAGATCACTTTGATACTCTGGGAGCGGGCGCAATCCTGTGCGACATTACCAGCCGCGCGGTACATTACTGGGGTCCGGATGGGCAGACCTATCGCCTTTATCCGTCTTCGGTGCCGATGACGGATGAGCTGACCCGTCGCGGCCGCACGCAAGTGGTGCGCAAGAAAGTCGGACCGACATGGACCCCCACGGCCAATATGCGCGATCGCGATCCCACCTTGCCCGCCTTCCTGCCTGCCGGTCCGGGCAATCCACTGGGCACACATGCGATGTACCTGACATGGCCCGCCTATCTGATCCATGGCACCCATGACACCCGCAAGATCGGCCGTCAGAGCTCTTCGGGATGTATCGGTCTGTACAACCCGCATATCGAAGAATTGTATGGCCTGACGCAAATCGGCACGCAGGTGCTGCTGCTCTGACATCATTTACCTGGGGCCGCATCCCGCGTTAGGCTGATCTCTCAAACTGCGGAGGTTGGCCATGCAGGACGTATTCACAATGGGGATCGAGGAGGAATACCTCCTCGTTGATCGCGACAGCCTGGATCTTGTTGAGGCTCCGGATGGTCTCATGGAGGCCTGCGCATCCGAATTGGAAGAGCAGGTCAGCCCGGAATTCCTGCAATGTCAGATCGAGATCGGCACCAAGGTTTGCACCGACATCCATGCCGCCCGCGAGGATCTGAGACGGCTGCGCGCAAGCGTGGCGCAGCATGCCGCGCGCTATAACCTTGCGCCCATCGCTGTGTCCTGCCACCCGTTTGCGGATTGGAAGGATCAGCAGCACACCAACAAGGAGCGCTATTCAGATCTGCAAAAAGCCCTGGGCGGCGTGGCGCGGCGCATGTTGATTTGCGGAATGCATGTGCATGTGGGCATCGAAGATGAAACGCTGCGCACCGATCTGATGCCGCAGCTGTCTTACTTCCTGCCTCATCTTTTGGCCCTCTCGGCCTCATCACCCTATTGGCAGGGCGAGGATTCCGGGCTGGCGTCCTATCGGCTTACGGTTTTCGACAACCTGCCCCGCACCGGCCTGCCGCCTCATTTTTCCAGTTGGGCCGAGTATGAACGCACCACTGGCACGCTCATCGAACTTGGCATCATCGAGGACACCACCAAGATCTGGTGGGATCTGCGCCCGTCTCACCGCTTTCCGACGCTGGAGACGCGGATCATGGATGTCTCGCCGCGAATGGAGCACACGCTGTCGCTGGCCGCATTGCTGCAGGCGATCACACGCATGCTGTGTCGCCTGAGGGCCGGCAATCTGAAATGGCGCGAGTATGACAGGTTTCTGATCGGCGAGAACCGCTGGCGCGCACAACGCTATGGCATCACCGAAGGACTGATTGATTTCGGCGAGCGCCGCATTCGCCCGTTTGCAGATCTGACCAATGAGCTGATCGGCATGGTGGCCGAAGATGCCGAAGCGCTTGGCTCGATGCACGAGATCACGCAGTTGCAGGACATCATCTCGGGCGGCACCAGCGCCATGCGTCAACGCCGGGTCTGGGCCGATGCACAAAGCAGGGGCGACGATCCCGGCCGCGCCGTGGTGCGCCATCTGATCGAAGAGTTCAACGCCGATCTCTGACGTCAGCGCGACGCGTTCTTCTGTCTGGACCGCCACAGGATGAACAGGCCGGAGAGCACGATCAGACCGCTGCCGACAAGCATCGTCGGGCTGATCGTTTCACCGAACAGCACAACGCCGAAACCGATACCAAAAAGCAGCCGCGTATAGCGAAACGGGGTCACAGCGGACACTTCACCCATCCGCATCGCTGTCATCAGGCTGCCATAGGCCAGCACGCCAGCCAGCACCGCGCCACACAGAAAAAGCCCAGCCTGGCCATCAGGCAGCACAAAAGCGCGCCCCTCCCAGATCCCATATGCGGCACCGGCAAGGGCCACCGGGACAAAGCCATAAAAGCCAAGCACCGGTGCGCTCAGGGATCGCGGAGCGGCGCGGCTTGCCAGATCGCGCCCGGCAAATCCCAGCATACCCAGGACGGCAAGGATCGAGAGCGCCGAAAACCCCTCTGCCCCGGGTTGCAGGATCACAAGAACGCCGGTCAACCCGATCAGGATTGCCGCCCAACGCCGCCAGCCGACCTTTTCGCCAAAGATCAGCGCCGCCCCCGCGACCACCACCAGCGGGGTGGCCTGCAAGATCACCGTCGTGGCCGAAAGCGGCGTCAGCGCCAGTGCCAGGCCATAAAAAAGCCTCCCAAAGCATTCGAAAATCGCGCGGATCCACATCGGGCGGGACAGGACATCGCGGGTAAACAGCGACTCTCCCCGCATCTTGGCCAGTACCGCGAACAAAAGCGTGCCGCCCAGACCAAAGACAATCAGAACCTGACCCAGCGGTATCGACACACTGGCGGCCTTGATGAACACATCCTCGATGGCGAACACCGCCATTGCCGCGACCATCCACGCCGCACCCTGCAGGTTGGCCCGGCGATCAGTTGCGATATGCGGCATCATTGGGTGTCAAAACCGATCTGCAAACGGGGTTGGAACATGGATTCATCGCATGACCGATGGCGCGTACCCCGTCAACGGCTGAGATCACGTCAGGCCCCTGCCCGTCACTGTGAACATGGGGTATGTTTGCGCAAAGGGGATTTGCAGCTTTGCGTGTTGATGTGGCTGGCGGCGCAAGGTAAATAAACACTTGTTCAATTAATGAGCCGCTGGGGGAGGAGACCCGATGGATTTCGCACTCACCGAGGAACAGAGCGCCATATTCGACATGGCCTTCGCATTTGGCCAGGACAACATCGCGCCGCATGCGCGCCAATGGGAAGCAGATGGCACCATCCCCAAAGACCTCTGGCCCCAGATCGGGGCGTTGGGCTTTGGGGGGCTTTATGTTTCGGAAGACAGTGGCGGCGCGGGCCTGACGCGTCTGGATGCGACGCTGGTGTTCGAAGCACTGTCGATGGCCTGCCCCTCGGTCGCGGCCTTTCTGTCGATCCACAACATGTGCGCCCGGATGCTGGACAGTTTCGCCGATGAAGCGCTCAAGGCACGGGTGATGGCGGATGTCATCAGCATGAACACGGTGCTCAGCTATTGCCTGACAGAACCTGGTTCGGGCTCGGATGCGGCCGCCCTCAAGACCCGTGCGGATCGCACGAATGAAGGCTACACGCTCAACGGAACCAAGGCGTTCATCTCGGGGGGCGGATACTCGGATGCCTATATCGCCATGGTGCGCACCGGCGAAGACGGTCCCAAGGGGATATCGACCGTCTATATCGAAGATGGCACGCCGGGTCTGAGCTTTGGTGGACTCGAAGACAAGATGGGCTGGCGGTCCCAGCCCACCGCGCAGGTTCAGTTTGACGACTGCAAGATTCCGGCGGGCAACCTGGTTGGCCAGGAAGGCCACGGTTTCAAATACGCGATGATGGGTCTGGATGGGGGGCGCTTGAACATCGCGGCCTGCTCTCTTGGTGCCGCGCAGATCGCGATCAACCAGACCCTGGATTACATGGGCGAACGCAAGGCCTTCGGCAAACCGATCGACCAGTTTCAGGGCCTGCAATTCCGCCTTGCGGATATGGAGATCGACCTGCAGGCCGCACGTGTCTTTCTGCGCCAAGCCGCCTGGAAACTGGATCAGGGCGCACCGGATGCGACAAAACATTGCGCGATGGCCAAGAAGTTCGTGACCGAAGCCGGATCAAGAATTGTCGACCAATGCCTGCAACTGCACGGCGGCTATGGCTATCTTGCCGATTACGGGATCGAAAAACTGGTGCGCGACCTGCGCGTGCATCAGATCCTGGAAGGCACCAATGAAATCATGCGCGTGATCACCGCCCGCCACATGCTTGAGACGCGCGGATGAGCGATATCGACATCCGCATCGAAGGGCGCGCAGGGCGGATCACACTGAACCGGCCCAAGGCACTCAATGCCATGACCTATGACATGTGCAGGGCCATCGAAGCGGCAATCGATACCTGGCGTGACGACGACGCGGTCTCGCTGGTGCTGTTTGACGCCACCGGCGACAAGGCGTTTTGCGCAGGTGGCGACATTGCCGAACTCTATGCAACCGGCACCAAAGGCGATTTCGCCTATGGCCAGACATTCTGGCGCGATGAATACAGGCTGAACGCCAAGATTTTTGAATATCCAAAGCCTGTCGTCAGCCTGATGCAGGGCTTTACCATGGGCGGCGGTGTGGGCCTTGGCTGTCATGGGTCGCATCGCGTGGTGGGCGAGACCAGTCAGATCGCCATGCCCGAATGTGGCATCGGCCTTGTGCCGGATGTGGGCGGCTCGCTCATGCTTGCACTCGCTCCGGGAAGACTGGGCGAATACCTTGGCACGACAGGCACGCGCATGGGACCGGCGGATGCGATTTATGCCGGTTTTGCAGACACTTACGTGACGCAAGACAGATGGGGCGAACTGACGCGCGCTTTGGTTGAAACAGGCGACACAGACTGCATCGCAAAGGCTGCAACACCCGCACCCGACGGCACGCTGCAAGGGCTTCAAACACAAATCGATGCGTATTTCTGCGGCGAAACCCTGACGGATGTGATCAACACCCTGACCCATCGCACAAGCGATTTCGCCGATGGCGCACTCAAATCGCTCAAACGCGCCGCCCCGCTTTCGGCAGCATGCACCATCGAAATCGTCCATCGCCTCAGAATATCCACGCTGACCATCCGCAAAGCGCTCGAGATGGAGTATCGCTTTACCCATCGCGCCATAGAGCATGGTGATTTCCTCGAAGGCATCCGCGCCCAGATCATCGACAAGGACCGCAATCCGGCATGGCGCTATGCCGACGGTGCGGTTCCTTTGATCGCCGTGAGCCGGATGCTGTTGCCGCTCGGGCCGGACACACTCACATTCTGAACAAGGGAGAGACGCTATGAAGATCGGGTTTATCGGGCTGGGCAATATGGGCGCACCAATGGCCGCCAATCTCGCTGCCGCAGGCCATTCGGTGACCGGCTTTGACGTTGCAGGCGTTCAGCTGCAGGGTGTTTCGCCCGCCGCAAGCGCTCAAGAGGCCGCCAAAGGCGCTGATGTCGTGATCACCATGCTGCCCAACGGCGAGATCCTGCGCGCCGTGGCAAGCAAGATCATCCCCGTGATGGAGCCGGATTCCGGTTTCGTCGATTGCTCGACCGTGGATGTCGACAGCGCCCGCGCGGTGGCGCTGCAGGCCGCTTCTGCAGGCCTCCTGCCTGTCGATGCACCCGTCTCGGGCGGCGTGGGCGGTGCATCGGCGGGCACGCTGACCTTCATGGCAGGCGGCTCGCAAGCTGCGTTTGCCAAGGCACAGCCGCTATTCGACATCATGGGCCAGAAAGCCGTGCATTGTGGCGACTCCGGAGCCGGCCAGGCGGCGAAGATCTGCAATAACATGATCCTCGGCGTAACTATGATCGCCACCTGCGAAGCCTTTGCGCTGGCAGATAAGCTTGGTCTGGATCGCCAGAAAATGTTTGATGTGGTCTCGACCTCGTCAGGATACAGCTGGACAATGAACGCGTATTGCCCCGCTCCGGGCGTCGGCCCGCAATCTCCTGCCGACAACGACTACAAGCCAGGTTTTGCCGCGGATCTGATGCTCAAGGACCTGCGCCTCAGTCAACAAGCCGCCGAGAGCGCGGATGCAGATACACCTATGGGCCAGCTCGCGCAGACGCTTTATGCGCAATTCGTCGAAAACGAAGATGGCAAAGGCCGCGATTTCAGCGCCATGCTGCCCCGCTTCGAAAAGCGCGGACGGCACTGATCCCCACCCCTCTTCTTCATCTTGCCAAAAATATTCCCAGGGGCGCGGGGGCAGCGCCCCCGCTTGGCTCGGCTTGGCATCTCCGATCCGATCCGATCCGATCATTCCGCGGCGACGCGCTTGTCCTTGAGCATGGGCGCAAGGTAGCGCCCGGTGTGGCTGCGCTCTTCTGCCGCCACCTCTTCAGGAGTTCCAACGGCAACCACCTCGCCCCCGCCATCGCCGCCCTCGGGGCCAATGTCGATAAGGTAATCGGCCGTCTTCACCACATCGAGATTGTGCTCGATAACGACAACCGTATTGCCCTGATCCACCAATTCATGCAGCACTTCCAACAACTTGCGCACATCTTCGAAATGCAGACCCGTGGTGGGTTCATCCAGAATATACAGCGTCCGGCCGGTCGAGCGCTTCGCCAGTTCCTTGGAGAGCTTCACCCGTTGCGCTTCACCGCCCGACAACGTCGTGGCCTGCTGACCGACCTTGATATAGCCAAGGCCAACCCGCACCAGCGCATCCATCTTTTCGCGGATCGACGGCACCGCCTTGAAGAACTCCTGCGCATCCTCGACGGTCATGTCCAGCACATCCGCGATGCTTTTGCCCTTGAACTTGATCTCGAGCGTTTCGCGATTGTAACGCGCGCCTTTGCAGGTTTCGCAGGTCACATAGACATCCGGAAGAAAGTGCATCTCGATCTTGATCACACCATCGCCCTGACAGGCCTCGCACCGCCCGCCCTTGACGTTGAAGGAAAACCGCCCGGGCTTGTAACCGCGCGTCTTGGCCTCCGGCAACCCCGCGAACCAATCGCGGATCGGCGTGAATGCCCCGGTATAGGTCGCCGGGTTGGAACGCGGCGTGCGCCCGATGGGCCGCTGATCGATGTCGATGACCTTGTCCAGATGCTCCAGCCCCTTGATCGTTTCGCAGGGAGCCGGCGTCTGGCGCGCTCCGTTCAGACGCATCGACGCCGTTTTGAACAGGGTTTCGATCGTCAATGTGGACTTGCCGCCCCCCGAAACACCGGTGACACAGACGAATTTGCCCAGCGGAAAATCCACCGTGACGTCCTTCAGGTTGTTCCCCGTCGCCTTGACCACGGTCACTTTTTTCTTTGTGCCCTTGCGCCGCGTGGTCGGCACCGGGATCTCGCGGGTGCCCGACAGGTATTGTCCCGTCACCGAGGCCGGATCCGCCGCAATCTGGGACGGCGTGCCATGCGAGACCACCTGCCCCCCATGCACACCGGCCCCCGGACCGATATCGAACACGTAATCGGCTTCGCGGATCGCTTCTTCGTCATGCTCGACAACGATCACCGTGTTGCCCTGATCCCGCAGCGATTTCAGCGTGAGCAAAAGCCGGTCATTGTCGCGCTGGTGCAAGCCGATGGAGGGTTCGTCCAGAACATAAAGAACCCCTGTCAGACCCGAACCGATCTGGCTGGCAAGGCGGATCCTCTGACTTTCTCCGCCACTTAACGTACCACTTGAACGTGACAGCGTAAGATATTCCAATCCCACGTTGTTCAGGAAACCCAACCGCTCACGGATCTCTTTCAATATTGCGCGGGCAATCTCGCCTTTCTGCGCGCTCAGATGATCAGGCACACTTTCGATCCAGGCCAGAGCCTCGCGGATCGACATCTGCACCACATGCCCCACATGCAGGCCCGCGATCTTGACCGCCAGCGCCTCTTCGCGCAGGCGGAAGCCGTCACAGGTGCCACAGGGGCGATTGTTCTGATAGCGTTCGAATTCCTCGCGGATCCAGCTTGAATCCGTCTCGCGATAGCGCCGCTCCATATTGGGCACAACACCCTCGAACACGCGCGTCACCTGATAGACGCGCCCGCCCTCGTCATAGCGAAACGGAATCTCATCATCGCCCGAGCCGTACAGGAACACCTGCTGCACATGCGCGGGCAGATCTTTCCAGCGCGCGTTCTTGTCAAACTCATAGTGTTTGGCAATGGCTTCAATGGTTTGCAGGAAATAGGGTGACTTGCCCTTACGCCAGGGTGCCAGCGCCCCATCACTGATTTTCAGCGTCTGATCCGGCACAACGAGGCGTTCATCAAAGAACAATTCCATTCCCAATCCGTCGCAGGACGGGCACGCCCCGAAGGGCGCATTGAATGAGAACAGGCGGGGTTCGATCTCGGGAATCGTGAACCCGCTCACCGGACAGGCAAAATTCTCGCTGAAGGTGAAACGCTCGGGCTCATCCGTGGCGGTCTCGAGTATGGCAATGCCGTCGGCCAGATCCAGAGCCGTGCGCAGCGAATCCGCAAGACGGGTTTCAAGCCCGTCACGCACGACGATGCGATCCACAACCACATCAATGTCGTGGCGGAACTTCTTGTCCAGCGTGGGCGGTTCGTCCAGCTCGTAAAACGCGCCATCCACCTTGACGCGTTGAAAGCCCTGCTTGCGTAACTCGAGGAATTCCTTGCGATATTCGCCTTTTCGATCTCGCACGATCGGAGCCAGAAGATAGGCACGCGTGCCCTCCTCCATCGCCATGATCCTGTCGACCATGTCCTGCACCTGCTGTGCCTCGATCGGCTTGCCGGTTGCCGGGCTATAGGGCGTGCCTGCGCGCGCATAGAGCAGGCGCAAATAGTCGTAAATCTCGGTCACCGTTCCAACAGTCGAGCGCGGGTTCTTGGAGGTGGTCTTCTGTTCGATCGAAATCGCTGGGCTCAGACCCGAGATGTGATCGACATCGGGTTTCTGCATCATGTCCAGAAACTGCCGCGCATAGGCGCTGAGCGATTCAACATAGCGCCGCTGCCCTTCGGCATAGATCGTATCGAACGCGAGGGAGGATTTTCCCGAGCCGGAAAGCCCAGTGATAACAACAAGTTGGTCGCGGGGAATGTCCACGTCGATATTCTTGAGGTTATGCTCGCGCGCGCCGCGCACCTCGATATGTTTCAGCTCGGCCATTCTGCTCGCCCTACCACCCATTCGGATCCATCTGTCTGAGATAAGCCACCTGCAATGAGTCTCCAATCAAAAAACAAGAACAGATCAGGAACGGCGGCGCATGGCCAACCAAATATGCGTCGCGCCGCCCAAAGCAAAGACAAAAATCGCCAGACCAATCATTCCGCCATAGCCGGCAACAGCCAGCACAGCCGCCAGAATCGGTGTGCCCAACGTGTTGCCGACATTGCCCATCTGCGCCATCGCCCCATTGGCCTGAGCCTGCGTGTCCGCCCGCGCGTTCAGCTGCGGCACAGCCGCAAAACTGGCCCCCTGGATCAGCCCCAGCGCCGCCGCAAGCGCCAGACAGGCCAAAGGCAGGCCGGGGTCGAGCAGCAGCCAGACCAGGCATGCAACCGTCAGACCGAACCCCAGCAGGATTTCAACGACAGCCGACATGTATCGCAGCAGGACAACGCCAAGGGTCATCGACACCGCGATGGAAACCAGCGGCATCGCCCCCAGAACGGCAGCGCGGACGCCATCAGGAAGATAGGGCGGGATCAGCGTCAGAATGGCCAGAAAACAGAAGGTGTAAAACAACCAGCCCATTGCCGGGGCTGAAATGGACGCCGAGCGATAAATCGCCTTGTGATCGCGCAGCACCGTGGACAGGCTCATCGGCTCGACACTCCGCCGGAGGGGCAGCCCGCGCAGCGCGCGTCCCAGGATCAGCGCCAATGCCGCCATCCAAAGCGCATGTGCGATGAACAGGGACGACAGGCCAAACCCCATCACCAATGGCAGACCACCCCAGACAAGAACGGTGTAGGCCACGCCAAAAAACGTGCTCCACAGCGTCATGGTCAGCCCGACATGGCGCGGGGCCGAAAGATGGGCGATCAACGTGGGTGCCGCGACGACAATCGCCAGATGCGACACCCCCTCCAGCCCGCGCAGGGCCAGCAGAACCGGCAGCGGCGGCAACACCGCCTGCCCCAGCGACAACAGCGCCCCACCCCACAGCGCCCAGATCAAAGCCCGCCGATAGCCAACCCGCGCAACAAGAAGGCCCGCGACAACCCCAAAGACGATCCCCACAAAGCCGACAAGCGACACGATGAAACCAAGAGCAGGCCCGGCCTGAGGATAAACAGCGGGCAACTGGTCATAGATAACGCTGATCTTGCCATATTGCGCGGCCGCCCCAAGCCCGGCAAACCAGATCAGACAGATCAGACCAAAGGGCGTGCGGCTGACCATTCAGCGTTGCGCAAGGGCCCAGGCACAAATCGGCATGTCGGGGTCGTTGTCCAGCGTGTCGACTTCGGGATCATAGACAGGCGGCCAGTCCTCACCAAAGTTCTTCAGCGCCGCATTGCGATTGCCCCATTGATGCGCCTCGATCTTGGCCTCATCAAACCCCGCTTCGATCAACAGGTTCTTCAGGCCCCGTGCAGACCAGCGCGAGCAATCCTGCGGGGCGGCGTGGAACGGAATGTAAAACGGCACCGCAAGCCAGAAATAGCCCCCCGGGCGCAGCATATGGCGCACGTTTTGCGTCGCGGCGTAGGGTCGGTCCAGATGCTCCCAGACCTGATTGGCCAGGATCAGATCGAAACTGCGCACCGTTCTGTCCTCATTTCGGAAGGGACCGGCACAGATGTCATACTCGGGATAGATGAATTTCTCACAGCTCTTAAACGTGAGGTTCCGCCCCCACTTTCCTGAAATTTCAGCGACATCCAGATTTTCCGGACCCAAGGCCCGGATCATCTTCCGGCTGGAGCGGTTCATAGCGACGCGATTGAGACTGACCATGCATCGTTAATGGCAAGCGACGCAGGGTTTTGCAACAGATCTGCAAAGCCGATGCGCTGGCCGCTTTCCGTCATACCGCGACACCGCCAAATCGAACCGCAATCATGCTTCACGGGATTGTGGTGTGCGATAGGGCATTTGCCGTCTAGATTGCACGAGACACACAGGAGATGTCGCATGAAAAGACGCAAGTTTCTGGTATTGGCCCCGGCGTTTCTGGCCACACCCGCCTTGGCCCATCACGGATGGCGCTGGACCGCCAGCGGCCAATTCGAACTGACGGGCCGTGTCACGCAGGCCAATCTGGGCAATCCGCATGGCGTGTTGAGCGTGAGCGCCAATAACGAACTCTGGACTGTCGAAGTCGGACAGCCCTGGCGCAATGAGCGGGCCGGGCTGAGCGATGATCTGATGGCACCGGGGACCGAGATCGTGGTGCTGGGTCGGCGCGCAGCGGATCCGGCCGATCTCAAGATCAAGGCCGAAGCCGTGACCATCGCGGGCACGCAATACGTGCTCTACCCGGACAGGATGTGATCGAGTTTGTCGCCGCAGCCGAAGCCAGCGACCTTGCGCAAGCGCTGAAGCGGTCGCGCTGGGTCTATCCTCTGATCAATGCGGGACATGTTGCGGGGTTGGGCGTGCTCATCGGCTGCGTGCTGGCCATGGACCTGAGGCTGCTCGGGCTTGGCCGGGCGCTGCCCTTGGCGGCAACGCTGCGCTATTTGCGCGCTTTGGCGGTTGGTGCGCTGGTGCTTGCAGTTGCAAGCGGGTCACTGCTTTTCATAACGCAGGCAGGCGATTACGCAGCCAATACATGGTTTCGCGTCAAGCTTGTTTTCCTGGCTCTGGCCCTGATCAACGCGGCCGCGCATCTCAATATCGCAGCCATGTCGCCACCGCGCCAAAGACGCGGGGCTTTGTTGTCGATGACCCTCTGGCCGGCCGTTCTGATTTCCGGCCGGATGATTGCCTATTCCTAGAAGTGGATCACCCGATCATAGGCATCCAGCACGCTTTCATGCATCATTTCGCTGAGGGTGGGATGCGGGAAGACCGTGTTCATCAGGTCTTCTTCGGTGGTTTCCAACTGGCGGCCGATGACATAGCCCTGGATCAGCTCGGTGACTTCTGCACCCACCATATGCGCGCCCAAAAGCTCGCCTGTCTTGGCATCGAACACGGTCTTGACCATGCCCTCCTGCTCACCCAGTGCGATGGCCTTGCCATTGCCCAGGAATGGAAAGCGGCCAACCCGCACCTCATAGCCCAATTCCTTGGCCTTGGCCTCGCTATAGCCCACGGATGCCACCTGCGGATGGCAATAGGTGCACCCTGCGATGCTTTCCGGTTTCACCGGGTGCGGATGACCGCCCGCTATCATCTCGGCGACCATCACGCCCTCATGGCTGGCCTTGTGCGCAAGCCAGGGTGCCCCGGCGATATCGCCAATCGCCCAGAGCCCCTCGACGCCCGTGCGGCAATACTCATCTGTCACGACATGCGTGCGATCCAGGGTCACGCCCAGAGCCTCCAGCCCAAGGCCCTCGACATTGCCGACGATCCCGACTGCGGAAATCACGGTGTCAAACTCATGCGTTTCAACCTTGCCGCCCACCTCGATATGGGCTGTGACCTTGCCCTTGGCGCGGTCCAGTTTCTTGACCATGGCTTTTTCCATGATCGTCATGCCCTGTTTGACGAATTGCTTCTTGGCAAATGCGCTGATTTCAGCATCTTCGACCGGCAACACGCGGTCCATGACTTCGACAACAGTGGTATCCGCACCCAGCGTGTTGTAGAAGCTGGCAAATTCGATACCGATCGCACCTGATCCGATCACCAGCAGCTTTTTGGGCATACGCGTCGGCACCAACGCATGGCGATAGGTCCAGACCAGATCGCCATCCGCCTCAAGCCCGGGCAATTCACGGGCGCGCGCGCCGGTTGCCAGAATGATGTTCTTGGCGCTCAGCTCCTGCGGGCCTGCATCTGTCTTGACGCTGACCTTGCCCTTGGCGGGCAAAGACGCCTCGCCCATGATCACGGTCACTTTGTTTTTCTTCAGCAGGTGTTTCACCCCACCCGACAGCTGCGCCGCCACATCGCGAGAGCGTTTGACGACCGCGCCCAGATCATAGTCGATCTTTTGCGCGCTCAGGCCAAAGTCCTTGGCCCGCTCCATCAGGTGATACACTTCAGATGAGCGCAGCATCGCCTTGGTCGGGATGCAGCCCCAGTTCAGGCAGATGCCGCCCAGGTTTTCCCGCTCGATGATTGCTGTGTTCAAACCAAGCTGTGCCGCGCGTATGGCTGCCACGTAGCCGCCTGGGCCGGATCCGACAACAATCAGATCATAGGAAGTCGCCGCCATGTCATGCCCTTTTCACAGAAGGTTACAAAAGTAGTTCAGCCTTAAACCACTTTTATCGCCACTTCAACGCAAGCAACCCGCGACAAATCGAACAGATTTCGGAAGCTGGTTCTGGCGATAAGGCCATGGACTGTCTAATCTGTTTGAACCTAACTCCTGGTGCAGACAGGCACCGATCCAGAAAGAGGATACCGTTTCATGAAAATCGTCAAAGATCTTTTTCTGGCAGTGCTGAATGCCACTCTGATCCTCGTGGCTGTCTGCTTGATCCTGGGCTTGATGGTGGCGCGCACGGCTGAACGCGCGGCGGATCGGTTCCATGACGGGATCGAGACCATCCACCCTCTCCAGACCCAGGTCAGTGACGCCACGGCCGCATTGGTCGGGCTGCGCGAAGACATCAACGCCCTGCGGACCCGGCCCGGCGCGCTCTCGCCCGAGGCGCGCGCGTCGCTTGAAGTGCGCATTGACGCGCTCAGCGCCACGATGGCGCAGATGGAGACAAGGTTCGAGGAATTGGACGAGATCCCCGAGCAACTTGCCAGCAGCGCAATCAACACGGCCGCCGATCGGATCGAAGGTTTCGTATCATCCTATCGCAGTTGCACACCCGAAGGGTAAGGCGGAGCACTCAGCCCGCTTCGGCCAATGTGCGCACCGTGGCCCCATAGCCGCCGGCCTCCATGAAGGCGTTCTCTGACGGCGTGGTGCTACGTGCCAACGCAGCGTTTCGGTGCGGAAAGCGACCAAACTGGCGGATAACCTGGCGATGCGCACGTGCATGCGTCAGGTTGGACGCGCCGGTTTCGGGCAACCGGTCGTACATCAGCCGCACACAGCGGTCCTGATCGGCGAGGTTTTCCGAATGCATCAACGGCAAGTAGAAGAACTGCCGCGCAGGCTCGTCGATTTTCTTGTCCCAACCTTTGTTTATGGCCGATTTTGCGACGGCCAGAGCAAGCCTGTCGGTCGAGAACGCCTTGGATGAGTCCCGGAACATGTTGCGCGCAAACTGGTCCGTCAGGATGATATAGGCAAGCGCTCCGCTTGGATATGTCAGCCAGAGCGACAGCGCCCCCTCCGCGCTTTGCCGCCAGACCCCCATAAACCTGTCCCGGATATTCTGATCCAGCGCGTCGTCCTGTTCATACCAGCCTGCCGGACCGACATCATCCAACCAGAATTTCAGTACTTCATCCGCACCGGTCATTTCACTGCTCCATGGCCTCAAAAACCGTTACCAAAACGTTACAAAGCATTTGGCCAGCATGCAAAGTCACGTTTCCTTACAACTTGGACATATTGCCCATCGCACAGATTTTAAGCCGCGCCATCTTCTTTTGCCTCCTCACTGGCAATTTCTTGCGCAACCCCCACCGCCACCGGCGTTACCGAAGGCGACATGGTGACGAAAGATCCGGTGTCTGCCACGGCAACCGACGGGCGCTGCGTAGAGCGGTAGATGCCGTAGACGGCCAGAAGCGCAATCAGACTGCCTGCGAAAATCCAGAACCCCGATGGGCCGAAAACACCCATGGCCCATCCGGTGATCAGCGGGCCGGTAATCGCCCCCAGGCCATTCAGAAACACCAATCCGCCAGAGGCTGCGGCCATATCCTCATAGTCCAGAAAATCATTGGTATGGGCAATCAGCAATGAATAAAGCGGGTTTGTCGTGGCTCCCATCAGGAAGGCGGCCAGCAAAAGCATGGGAAAATCATTCCCGAACAGCGCCCCGATCAAGGCTCCTGTCGCTCCGATACCGCAAACGATCACGATCAGTTTGCGCCGATCCATCCGGTCCGAAATCCAGCCGATCGGATATTGCGTGAAAATCGCGCCCACGAAAATCACCGACACAAAAGTCGAGATCTGCGCAACGCTCATGCCCGCCTGCGTGCCATAAACCGACGACATGCCGAACTGCACGGAAAACACGCCGCCCAACAGGAACATGCCAACGCAGCCCAGAGGCGAAAAGTGAAACAGTTCCTTCAGGCTCATGGGTTTTGTCGTATCAAACGCCGGTGTCGGGCTGATCGACAGAAGGATCGGCGTGATCGCGATCGACACCAGGATCGACGGGATGACGAACAGAACATATCCCGAGGGATCAGCCGTGAGCAGCAGACCCTGAGCCAGAACAATGCCCGCCGTCTGCACAATCATGTAAAGTGACAACGCCTGGCCGCGCGTCTCATTGGTTGCGGCATTGTTCAGCCAGCTTTCCGCGGTGACGTAAACGGCCGAGAAACAAAACCCAATCAGCACACGCCCAAGCGTCCACACAATCGGGTCGGCCAGCGTCGGATAAAGGATCATCACCGCCGAAATCATCGAGGCAAGGGCTGCAAAGACCCGCACATGCCCCACGCGACGGATCATGCCCGGTGCCATGCGGCTGCCACCAAGGAAACCGACGAAATAGGCCGAAACGATCACCGACATCTCGAATGTCGAAAACGCCTCGATCTCGCCACGGATGCCCAGCAACGTGCCTTGCATCCCGTTACCGATCATCAACAGACCCATACCAAGAAGCAGCGCCCATGCGCTTTTTAGGACCTGCAACATATCGATCTGGCCTTTTTACCTGTCCCTGCCCTTAACTGGGGGCGGCACGCACTCACGTCGCAACCGTATACGACACAACTACGGCGATTTGAGACTGCGTCAACCGCGTGCGGGCACAAGAAGCGAGCTGTCGCCGTACGAAAAGAAGCGATATTGCGATGAAACAGCATGCGCATAGATGCGCTTGATTGCATCCTGACCCATCAATGCCGAGACCAGCATCATCAGTGTGGATTTCGGAAGATGGAAATTCGTCATCAGAGCGTCGGTCACTTTGAATTCAAAACCGGGGTAGATGAAGATATCCGTCTCTCCCTCCCACGGGGCGATGGCACCGCCCCGCGCGGCACTTTCGATCAGCCGCAAGGCCGTGGTGCCCACCGGGATCACCCGTTTGCCGGCCGCCTTGGTGGCCGCGATTTCTGAGGCGGCCTGTTCGGTGACGCGCCCCCATTCGGCATGCATCTTGTGCGTGGTCACATCGTCTACCTTGACGGGCAGGAATGTACCGGCTCCGACATGCAGCGTGACATAGGTGAACTCGACACCGCGGGCGCGCAATGCGGCCAGAAGCGCATCATCAAAATGCAGGCTTGCAGTCGGTGCCGCGACCGCGCCGGGGTGGCGCGCGAACACCGTCTGATAATCCGCCTTGTCCTGCGCGTCCGCTGCCCGTTTCGAGGCGATGTAGGGCGGCAACGGCATCGCTCCAGCCTCGGCCAATGCCGCGTCAAAGTCTTCGCCGATCAGGTTGAATTGCACCAAACCCTGCCCGTCGGCCACGTCTTTCAGCGTCGCGCTCAGAGCATCGGAAAACACGACATCCTCGCCAATCTTCAATTTTTTCAGAGGCTTGATCAACGCCGTCCAGTCACCGTTGAGTCGTGGCTCCAACAGCGTGACCTCGATCCGCGCGCTGACGGGGCCCTGCGCGCTGTCGCGATGACGCTGACCGATCAAGCGCGCCGGAATGACGCGCGTGTCATTCAGGATCAGCCGATCGCCCGGCTCCAGTATCTGGGGCAGATCATGGACATGCTGATCGAGGATCGTATCCCCTTGCGCCACAAGCATGCGCGCCGAAGAGCGCGGCTTGGCCGGTCTTGTGGCGATCAACTGCTCGGGCAGGTCAAAGTCGAAATCACTGAGTTTCATGGCGGGCCAGATAAGGCCTTGAAACTGGATTGACCAGACCCTCAGCGGTTCCCGCCCATTTCCTGGGGTGGGGGCGCGGCCTCTGGCGCAACCTGCGTATCTTCGGGGTCGCCTGTCGGTGTCGGAGTCTCCACGCGAAAAATCTCACGCAGCACACCGGGTGCCAGACCGGACAGCGGATTGACCGCCACCTGAGGGGCCTGCACAGCCCCGGTCAGCGTATAGGTAAAGCCGAACAATCCCTCGCCCCGGCGCGGTGCGAACAGGCCCCCGATCTGGTTGAGCAGATACACCGGAGAGATCACGCCCTGCATGTTGAGCTGCTGACTGGGAACGTCATATACGCC
This sequence comes from Aestuariivita sp., assembly GCF_049276915.1. Lineage (NCBI taxonomy): Bacteria > Pseudomonadati > Pseudomonadota > Alphaproteobacteria > Rhodobacterales > Paracoccaceae > Aestuariivita > Aestuariivita sp. Next base: position 23,365 of record NZ_JBASXK010000145.1, read on the forward strand.
ATCCATGGACAGGCCCATGGACGGGCCGGTGGCGCGGCTTTCATACAAGGTGATGCGCGACGGGCTCAGACGGAACCGCGCCGCGACTTCACGGAAAAAGATGCCTTGCCCGGCCAGTTCGGACAGCAAACCCACAATGGAAACCGCGTTCAGCAAGGCAGCAATCGCTGGCGCGTCGCGGACATATGTGTCGCCGACAGCAAGCGTACCGTCGAAATTCCCCGGCTCCCCAACCGGGCGCAACGTCATATCGAAACTGCCCTCATAGGCTTGTCTGAGCAACCCCGCATCGCGCAACACGCCGCCTGCATCCTGCGACACAACCCGCACCGCACTGCGCCCGTTTTCAGGTTGAACACCGCCGGTGACGCGGGTCCGCCCGTTTATCTGGCCCTGAAAATTACCCGCAAGCCCACCACGCAGAGCAAACTGCCCCTGAAACCCGGTCAGGGCAATCGTATCAGTGACTTGCAGCCTGTCCAGACTGGCGATCAGAGCATTGTTTCCCGGCGGTGCGGCACCGCGCCCTTGCGAGGTGCCGAATTCGGCGCTCCGCAGATCAAGCGTGCCCCCCAGGATGCGAATACTTGGCGCAACGCCGGGCCCCTGCCCTTCGAGCCGCGCGCGCAAATTCATCCAGTTACCCCGCTCCACGGTTGAAAACTCGGCCATCGCCAGCCCGCCATCCTCGGACGCGCTCAGAGCACCGGTGGCGCGAAATCCCGGCGCGCGCAGATCAAAGGCAGGCACACGGGCCGGTTTGCTCAACTCGGCGCTGAGTGTCAGGGATCCCCTGGTATCGGGAGATTTCGACCAGCCAAGCTCGGGAATACTGAGCCGCAAACCCTCAAGATCCGAGGTAAGCTCCACACTTGGCGGGCCGCCTTGGGGCAAGTTCACAGCAAACTCCGCCTCGCCCGTGCCACTCACGGCGCCCGGTGCCAGAGCGATATTGAACGTTTCAAGCGCCCGTTCGCTCAGCTCGATTTTGCCGTTCAATGTGCTGCCCGCCCCCGGAACGCCGAACGCCTGCCGCCAGTTGGCCAGGAAGGGCAGATCGCTCAGCAGGCCCGCACCGGTGATCTCGACCCCCGCTGGCCGGGCCTGAATGGACAGGGTGGGTGCCGCCAGTCTCTGACCCGGGATCAGAACCGTGCTGGATACATCACGGACCTGGGCATCGACGAAGAACGAGATCTCTTCAAACTGCACCCTGTCCTTGAGCGGCAAAGCGATATTGCCCTGAAAGACCGCCGTGCCATCGGCCAGGGTCACGGGAAGCCCCGGCTTTTCAAGAATGCGCAGCGGTTCGCGGTTCAACAGAGACAGCACGCTGGTGATCGTTCCGCGTCCCTGCAGGCGTACCACTGCCGGAGCAGCCTTCTTGATCGAGGTATCTGGGACAATGAACGAGGTACCCGACACATCCACGGCCCCGCCGTCATCCGCGACAACCCGCCCCTGCGTCGCGGTGACCACAAAGCGGTTGTCGATCAGGCTGGCATGTCCCGCAGCGCGCCGGATCGGGGGCATGGTGCGCATGAATTGCACCTGTGCATTGGAATAATCAAAGTCCAGATAGATATTGGGACTGGTTTTGGGCTGGATGCGCAGGGCGATGTTGAGATCATTCAACCGCCCGCCCGACAGGTTTTCCGATATCCACCGGCGCGTGTTGGGAATGGCCGCTTCGGGCCACAGCGCCACCAGCCGCTCAGGCGTAAGCGCATCCATCTGCCCGTCCATCGCCACGTCCCAACCTGCTTGGGTCGCGCGCAATGCGCCGTTCAGGTGCAGCTCGTTGCCCTGATCCGCGATGAACAGCTGCCCGACAGTCAGGGTGAACGGATCAAGCTCAAGCTTGAAATCCGCAGCCGCCCCTTCCAGCGAGATGGGCTCGAGATAGGCACCAGCCGGATTGAGCCGGGTCCTGGTCAGGGTCAGTTGTCCGATCAGACCGGACAGGGATCCGTCCCCGGCGACCTGCAGAAACGTGCGGCCTTCGGCATTGCCTGTGACCCAGTCGCTGGTGACTGAAATTTCATCGAACGACAGCGCCTGTTCGACAGGATCATAGGTAAAATATGCACGCGCGTCGTCAAAGGGGATCGGGCGGGTCTGATCGTTGGGCTGCAAAACACCCTGCCCGATCTGCAGCGTTGCATTCAACGGAGCCAGCGTTCCGTCCTCATTGACACCGCCCCGCAAGGCACCCGACAGCGGTGCACGCAATGGCTCAAGCCAGGACAGCGCAACAGACTGGCCAGCGATATCGCGCGCAGGCACGTCGGTCAGCGTCAAGCCGACCGTGGCCGCAGTCTGACCGATGACCGAGCTGTAATTGACTTCGACGCTCGAGGCGTATTCCCGCCCCGTCAGCAACGCAAGATTGCCCGCGATACGCAGCTGGTCCTCATCGCGCGTCATCCGCAGGATCCCGCCATCCACGGTCCAGGCCTGGCCAGACACCGCATCCTCATAGCGCAGGTTCACCTGTCGCAACGTGACATCGACAAGGGCGGACAGCTGCGGCACCACAAAGATCCGGTCCAGTTGCTCTATCAGAGCAGGCAATCCGCGCGCGCGCCCCACAGCTGGCCCGCTGCCGTCAAAGGCCAGCGAAAACAAGCCGTCCGCATCGCGCCTGAGCACCGCAAATGCACCGCTGAGGGCGATTTCCTTTGGTTGCACCTGCCCACGCAGCAAGGGGCGCATGGCCAGGCTGGCCTCGGCGTCCGATAGCGACAGGATCGGGCGACCATCCGCATCAGACAGCTGTACATCGCGCAAGGCCGCACGCGGACGCCACCCTTCCGAGATCACCAGCTCAACATCACCAAAGCTGATCTGCAGCCCCCCGAGGTTTGCCTCGATCCGCGTCTCGACCCGGTCACGCAGCCATTGCGGCGCGCGCAGGGTCTGATCGATGATCAGAACAACCGCCAGCCCCGCCAGAATGCCCAGAACCGAAAGCCCCAACAGCGACCACGCGCCAGCCTTGCCGGCGCGGCGCAGATGCCTGCGGCGGCGCAATCTGCGCAGGCGAACCTCGCGCGTGGGGCGGTTGTTTTCTGTCACTGCGTCTGGGCCGTCTCTGTTCTTGGCTGGATGCCTTTATTCTTGCGGGCCTCGTCCTAATATGAAACTCACAAACCCCTCAAGATGTCCATAAATGAGTGAGGCTCTCAAATGGTTCAGGTCAATGATATGGCCCCCGAGTTTACCCTGCCGCGCGATGGCGGCGAAGAGGTCAGCTTGTCCCAGCTTAAAGGACAGATCGTCGTGCTGTTCTTCTATCCGCGCGACGACACACCGGGCTGCACCAAGGAATCCATCGGATTTACGCAAGCCAAGGACGCGTTTGCGGCCGCAGGTGCCGTGATTTTCGGCGTATCCAAGGACAGCGTGGCAAGCCATGACAAATTCGTCGCCAAGCGCGACCTGACGGTTCCGCTCTTGTCTGACGAACATGGCAACATGTGCGAGGACTATGGCGTGTGGAAGGAAAAGAGCATGTACGGCAAGACCTATATGGGCATCGAACGCTCGACCTTCGTGATCGACGCGGATGGCAAGATCGCCCATGCCTGGCACAAGGTGAAAGTACCCGGTCACGTCGAAGACGTGCTGGCTGCCGTCCAAGAGATGGGCTGATGTCCCTCACGCTGGCTGAGCGCGCGGTCGAGGTGCTCTTGACCCCGGACGGGCGTCAAAAGACGGCCCTGTCGCGCGCGCATGCTGCCGCATGGCGCGCCAGCCGTTCAGGCGACGGCCCCAACATCGAGATCGGGACAGCGCTACCGCCGCCGCATCCGGCGCGGCCCGACAAACCCGACCTGCTGTCACCTCGCGATGTGCCGCGCCGCCGCCCCGGATCCGAGGCCGGTCGCATCGCGCTGTTGCATGCGGTCGCCCATATCGAACTGAACGCGGTCGATCTGCATTGGGATATCATCGCGCGGTTTTCGCATGTTCCCATGCCGATCGGGTTCTTTGACGACTGGGTCAAGGCCGCAGACGAGGAATCCAAGCACTTCAATCTGATGTGCGACTGTCTCGAAGAACTCGGCAGTTTTTACGGTGCCCTGCCCGCACATGCCGGCATGTGGCGCGCCGCGCAAGACACGGCCACGGATTTCATGGGGCGACTTGCCGTCGTGCCGATGGTGCTGGAAGCACGCGGGCTTGATGTGACCCCGGGGATGATCGAGGTCTTTGCCAAGGCCGGGGCCACCTCCGCCGTCGCCGCCCTGAAGGTCATCTATGCCGATGAGGTGCACCATGTCGCCTATGGGTCGAAATGGTTCCATTTTCTGTGCGGGCGCGACAATCTGGATCCCACTGTCGTGTTCCACGACCTTGTGCGCCGCTATTTCCACGGGGGCCTGAAACCGCCCTTCAACGAGGAAAAACGCGCCGAGGCTGGTATTCCACCGGATTTCTACTGGCCCCTGGCCGAAGAAACGGCAGCGCGCTCGACCTGATACTTCGGCACCCGAAACATGCATCAGATTGGCGTTGCAAGCCCCGGAGAATCGGCGATTTTTTGCCCATGCCTACCCTTTCGGGCTGATCTCGGCGCAGAATGGGACAACAGACTTGCCCAATCAGGATGCTGTGGATATGCAGCTTGGGACGGAAACAGGCGCTCTTTCGGAGAGCTTCCGTCATAACTGGGATGGGACAAGGAAAGACGCGTGCGAACACGTCTGGCTATAAAAACGCATCAACTGCTCGAGCGGTATTTTCCGGAACGCCGCGTGTTTCTGAAATCCGACACCGATACGCGGTTCATCCGGCTCAGGCCATCAACGCAGCTACTGGCCTTCATGGGCAGCGCCGCAGTTGTTGCATGGTCTATCGTGGCAACCGCGATCGTCCTGATGGACTCCATCGGTGCCGGCAATTTCCGCGAACAGGCCAAACGGGACCAGCGGGTCTATCAGGAACGTCTGAACATTCTGGCAAGCGACCGCGATCTGCGCATGGCCGAAGCGCAAGCCGCCCAGGAACGCTTCAACGCCGCGCTTGATCAGATCTCGATCATGCAATCCCAATTGCTGGCCTCGGAGACCTCGCGCCGTGAGCTTGAGACCGGGATCGAGGTGATCCAGACCACTTTGCGTACCACCATGCATGACCGCGAAGCCGCCCGTTCGGCCGTGGCCGCGCTCAAGGAACAAAAGGCCGAAGTGGTTGCCTCCTCCACCTCCGGCCTGGCGACCAGCACACCTGTTGACTTCCTTGCCGACGCACTGGCCGAAACCGCAGCCGAGCGCGATCAGATCCATGCCGATGCGCAGGACGCTCTGACCCGCGCCAAGGATATGGAATTCGAACTGGCGTTGATGCGCGACCGCAACGACGAGATCTTCCGCCAGCTCGAAGAGGCGATGACGGTCTCTGTCGCCCCGCTTGACAAGATGTTCCGTTCCGCTGGCATGCCCACCGATCAGATCATCGAACAGGTCCGTCGCGGATATTCGGGACAAGGCGGACCTCTGACCCCTTTGTCCTTTTCCACAAGCGGTGAAGAGCCATCCGCCGATGAGACCCGCGCCAACCGCCTGCTGGAACAGATGGACCTGCTGAACCTCTATCGGATCGCTGCCGAAAGAGCTCCCTTTGCCATGCCGGTGAAAAGCGTGTTCCGCTATACCTCGGGCTATGGCTATCGCCGCGACCCCAAAACAGGCGGACGACGCATGCACAACGGCACCGATTTTGCCGGCGCGCATGGAACAGATATCTTCGCGACTGCCGACGGGGTCGTGGTGCATGCGGGCTGGCAATCCGGCTTTGGCCAACTCGTGCGCATTCGCCACGACTTCGGGATTGAAACACTCTATGCGCACAATTCGAACATTCGCGTGAGAAAAGGCCAAAGGGTCTCGCGCGGAGATCACATTGCTGATATGGGTAGCACCGGCCGGTCCACCGGCACCCATCTCCACTATGAAGTGCGTGTCGGCGGTAAACCCGTTAATCCGATGATCTATATCAAGGCTGCAAACGATGTTTTCTAAAAGCAAAATCAACGAACCAGGGCCCCGAACGGGTGATTCCGCGGGCGCATCAACGCCTGCGCCAACGCCCACGGCCCCTCCTGCTGCAAGCGATGCAAAACCGGTGATGCCCAAGGCAAAACCACCCGCATCCGTGCTCTCTGCGGATCTTCATGTCACCGGCAACATGAAGACCACAGGAGATATTCAGGTCGAAGGCACCGTCGAAGGCGATATTCGCGCCCACCTCCTGACCATCGGCGAAACCGCCACCATCAAGGGTGAAGTCACCGCCGATGACGTTGTGATCAACGGCCGCATCGTCGGACGCGTGCGCGGCCTCAAGGTGCGCCTGACCTCAACAGCCCGCGTCGAAGGCGACATCATCCACAAGACAATCGCCATCGAAAGCGGTGCACATTTCGAGGGCTCAGTGCAGCGGCAAGACGACCCTTTAAACCCGGGCCGGGCAAACAAGCCGGAAACGGCGAACCCGGCCGCAACAAAGACACCGACACCGGACGCGGCTTCGTAAGCAAGCGCAGTACGTGAGTGATTTGCAGGCACCGTCAGCACAGGCTGCGGTGCCTGTTTGCAGTCTGCCCCATGGGCATGATCTCGTCTCTGGGCAACACGAGGCTGCTCCGATGGTGCCAGCTCAATCGCAAACATCGCCACAAGTGACCTCGCCTCTCAGCGCGCAGGTTCCCTGTTTCTTCTTGCCGGAAATACGGAAACAAGCGGGGAGCGCGAGGGGGAGCATCCCCCTCGCTTACATCGCCGCCCATGGGCGGCGAAACAGGATCAGTCGATCACCGTGACTTTGGTCATGCGATCCGGCTCACCAATCACCGAGCCGTTCTGGCCTGTACCGCGCTTGATATCATCCAGCACATCCAGACCTTCGATGACACGGCCAACGACAGTGTATTGCCCGTTCAGGAAATACCCCGCATCGAACATGATGAAGAACTGGCTGTTGGCGCTGTCAGGCGATTGCGAGCGCGCCATACCGACAACGCCGCGATCAAACGGAATGTCGGAAAACTCAGCCGCCAGATCGCCGCCGTCCGAACCACCCCGCCCGGCCATGCGCATGTCACCGCCCATTTTGCCAAATTCCACATCTCCGGTCTGCGCCATGAAACCGTCAATCACACGGTGAAATACCACATCATCATAGGCCCCTTCCGCCGCCAGAGATGTGATCCGTTCTACGTGACCAGGAGCCACATCTTCCAGCAGATCGATCACAATGGTGCCATTGGCCCCTTCGCCCGCAACCTCTATCGCGATACCGGATGCGGCCGCAGGACCAGCCAGGATTGCCAGAACGCATGCCAGCTTACGCATCGGCAGCCACCTTGACGCTGATCATCCGGTCAGGTGCCGCAGGCGGCTCGCCCCGGGTGATGGCATCCACATGCTCCATACCGCTGATCACCCGGCCATAGACCGTGTACTGGCGGTTCAGGAAATGGTTGTCGGAAAAGTTGATGAAGAACTGGCTGTTGGCACTATCGGGATTGGCCGAGCGCGCCGCACCCAGCGTGCCGCGATCATGGGGAATGCCCGAGAACTCGGCCGGCAGATCAGGCAGGTCCGACCCACCGGTTCCCGCCATGCGCAGGTTGAAGCCGCTTTCCATGTTGCCGTTCTGCACATCACCGGTCTGCGCCATGAAACCGTCGATCACGCGGTGGAAGGCGACGTTGTCATACTGTCCCGCGCGCGCAAGCTCCTTCATGCGCTCGGCATGTTTCGGAGCGATATCGGGCAATAGCTCGATCACGACGGTACCGCCGGTCAGTTCCATCAGGATGGTGTTTTCGGGATCTTTGATTTCGGCCATCGGGCTCTCCTTGAGGTTTGTTGAGACGATAGGTAAAACCCGCGCGCCAGAATGCCAAGCTATGCATTGACCTGCAGGACGATTCATCCGACATGACAGGCAAGAAAAGTCGCTAAAGTGAGGGGAAGAGCGGATGGATTGGAAAACGCTGGACGATATGGAAATGTCAGGCAAGCGCGTTCTGGTGCGTGTCGACCTCAATGTGCCTACCGAAAACGGCCAGGTGAGCGACGACACCCGAATCCAGCGCCTGCTGCCCACGATCAGCGACATCCTGCATGCCGGCGGCACGCCGATCCTGCTGTCCCATTTCGGCCGCCCCAAGGGTACGCACAGGGCCGATCTGTCGCTGCGCATGCTGATCCCCGCGCTTGAGGCCGCGTTCCATGCCCCTGTCGTGTTTTGCGCGGACTGCCGCGGCCCCGCAGCCCTTGCAACGGTCGAGTCGGTGGCACCAGGCAGCGTCGTGCTTCTTGAAAACACCCGTTTTTATCCCGGCGAAGAGAAAAACGACCCCGAACTTGCCCGGGACTTCGCAGCACTGGGCGATATCTTCTGCAATGATGCGTTTTCCTGCGCGCACCGTGCCCATGCCTCGACAACGGGTGTTGCGCGGTTGCTGCCCTCCTGCGCGGGGCGCCTGATGCAGGCCGAACTGATCGCGCTCGAGGCCGCCCTGGGCAATCCTCAGCGCCCGCTGGTGGCGGTTGTGGGCGGCGCAAAGGTCTCGACCAAGCTTGATCTGCTCTCCAATCTCGTCGCCCAGGTCGATTACCTGGTGATCGGCGGTGGCATGGCCAATACCTTCCTTGCCGCTCAGGGCATTCCCGTCGGCACCTCGCTGGCCGAACATGACATGACCGACACCGCCTCGGATATCCTGGCCAAAGCCGCCAAGACCGGCTGCGAGATCGTGCTGCCCAGCGATATCGTGGTGGCGCGCGCGTTAAAGGCAAATGCCGAAAGCCACACCGTTCCCGTGACCGAGTGCCCGGCCGATGCCATGATCCTGGATGCCGGACCCGAAAGTGTCGCGCGTATCGGCATGATCATGGAAGACGCCCACACCCTGATCTGGAACGGCCCCCTTGGCGCCTTCGAAATCGAACCCTTCGGCGCGGCCACCTTCGCGGCAGCGCGCAAGGCGGCCGCCATGACCAAAGCAGGCCGTCTTGTCACGGTCGCCGGAGGCGGTGATACGGTCGCGGCACTCAACATGGCCGGTGCTGCCCATGATTTCACCTATATCTCGACAGCGGGCGGTGCCTTCCTTGAATGGATGGAAGGCAAGACCCTGCCCGGAGTGGCCGCCCTGCGCGGATAACGCCGCCCGGTCTCCCCGGTGCCATCCCATTGGCGATACCAAGGCGGCGGACATTCGAGATCGCCCTGGGCCAAAAAGCCAAAGCGGCGCTAATTTAAGGGATTCACAGGGCTTTTTCACTGTGCAATACTGTAGCGAGCGATCCGCTAAAGAGGTCGCAGCGGAAGGCAGATTGCAGTGACACGTTCAAACCGACCCGGTTTTGGGGCTCTGATCTTTTACTCGGCCTCCTTTGCGCTGAGCATCTATTTCACCTTTGCCGCCGTGCAGGGTGATTTCGGCCTGTTCCGCCGCGTCGAGATCGACGCTGAAATCCGCGATGTCACCCATGATCTCGAGCTTCTGAATGCCGAAGTGGCCCGGATGGAAAACCTGACGCTGCGCCTGTCCGACACCTATCTGGATGTCGATCTTCTGGACGAACAGGCCCGCACGGTTCTGGGGCTTTTGCGTGCCGACGAACTTGTCATTCGCTGAGCCGCGCCCGTTGGCAGGTGTCAGGATTTCGGGTATCTGAAACCAGAAAGATGAGGCAACCTGCGCCAGAATCCAGGTTTGCGCGCCATGCATGGCAGCATCCCTTTCCCCGCGTCATCTTATCCCTCGCATCCGTGGATCAAATCCATTATGAGATAGTTTAACGCTAAACTATCTCGCCAGAGAGGGAGCTCCGAGCGATGGCCGCGCGCAAAACAACCAAGAAACCCAATGTCTCAGCCGAAGAGCTGAAAACCTATTACCGAGACATGCTCTTGATCCGGCGCTTTGAAGAAAAGGCGGGCCAGCTCTATGGCATGGGTCTGATCGGGGGGTTCTGCCACCTCTATATCGGCCAGGAAGCTGTCGTCGTCGGGCTCGAGGCGGCCGCACAGGAGGGCGACAAACGCATCACCTCCTATCGCGATCATGGTCACATGCTGGCCTGCGGGATGGATCCGAATGGTGTGATGGCCGAACTGACGGGCCGCGAGGGCGGCTATTCGCGCGGCAAGGGCGGCTCCATGCACATGTTCTCGAAGGAAAAGCACTTTTATGGCGGCCACGGCATCGTGGGGGCGCAGGTGCCTCTGGGCGCGGGTCTGGCCTTTGCTGACAAATATCTTGAGAACGGACGCGTGACATTCGCCTATTTCGGCGATGGGGCGGCCAATCAGGGCCAGATCTATGAGACCTTCAACATGGCCGCCCTATGGGATCTGCCGGTGATTTTCGTGATCGAGAACAACCAGTATGCCATGGGGACGGCCCAGAAACGCTCGACCTCGACCCCCGAACTTTATACCCGTGGTGCCGCTTTCGGCATTCCGGGCGAGGCCGTCGACGGCATGGATGTTCTGGCGGTCAAGGAGGCCAGCGAAAAGGCCACCGCGCACTGCCGCTCGGGCAAGGGTCCCTATATCCTTGAAGTCAAAACCTATCGCTATCGCGGTCACTCGATGTCGGACCCGGCCAAGTATCGTACCCGCGAAGAAGTTCAGAGAATGCGTGAAGAGCGCGATCCCATCGAACAGGTCCGCGCCCTGCTGCTCACCGGCGATCACGCCACGGAAGACGATCTCAAGGCGATCGACAAGGAGATCAAGGACATCGTCAATGCATCTGCCGAGTTTGCCAAGAACAGCCCCGAGCCCGCGCTTGAAGAGCTCTGGACAGACATTTACGCCGACGCGGCCGAATAAGAGGACGACAGACAATGGCAACCGAAATTCTGATGCCCGCCCTCAGCCCCACCATGGAAGAGGGCACTCTTGCCAAATGGCTCGTCAAGGAAGGCGATACCGTCAGTTCCGGCGATATCCTGGCCGAGATCGAAACCGACAAGGCCACGATGGAGTTCGAAGCCGTCGATGAAGGGATCATCGGCAAGATCCTGATCGCTGAAGGGACAGAGGGTGTGAAGGTCAATGCGCCCATCGCCATCCTGATCGAGGATGGGGAAACGATGAGCGACACGCCCGCCAAGGCCCCTGCCCCTGCTGCCGCTGCACCGGCGGCTGCCGCACCAGCCACCGACAGCGCACCCGCTGCCCCCGGCGTGGATCTGACGCCGGACTGGCCCGAAGGCACGCCGATGAAGCAACAAACCGTGCGCGAAGCATTGCGCGACGCCATGGCCGAAGAGATGCGTCGCGACGCGACGGTCTATCTGATGGGCGAAGAGGTGGGAGAGTATCAGGGTGCCTACAAGATCTCCCAGGGTCTGCTGGATGAGTTCGGTGGCAAACGGGTCATCGACACGCCCATCACAGAACATGGCTTTGCCGGCATCGCGGTGGGTTCGGCCTTTGGCGGTCTGCGTCCCATTGTCGAGTTCATGACCTTCAACTTTGCGATGCAGGCCATTGACCAGATCATCAACTCTGCCGCCAAGACGCTCTATATGTCGGGCGGTCAGATGGGCGCGCCCATGGTGTTTCGCGGACCAAACGGGGCCGCTGCACGGGTCGGAGCCCAGCACAGCCAGGATTACGCCGCCTGGTACTCGCAGATCCCCGGCCTCAAGGTGGTCATGCCCTATTCTGCTTCAGATGCCAAAGGCCTGCTGAAGACAGCCATCCGCGACCCCAACCCGGTGATCTTTCTTGAGAATGAAATCCTCTATGGTCGCTCCTTTGATGTGCCGGATACGGAGGATTACACCGTTCCCTTCGGCAAGGCCCGCATCTGGCGCGAAGGGACGGATGTCACCCTCGTGAGCTTTGGAATCGGCATGACCTATGCGCTGGAAGCCGCGGACCTCCTTGCCGCCGAGGGTATCTCGGCCGAAGTTCTGGATCTGCGCACATTGCGCCCGATGGATACCGGCGCGATCATCAGGTCGGTGATGAAGACCAACCGTTGTGTCACCATCGAGGAAGGCTGGCCGCAAAGCTCGGTCGGCAATTACATCAGCTCTGTGATCATGCAGCAGGCGTTCGACTACCTCGACGCGCCGGTCATCAACCTGACGGGCAAGGACGTGCCCATGCCCTATGCGGCGAATCTGGAAAAACTGGCGCTGGTCACCACCGACCAAGTCGTCGCTGCCGTCAAACAGGTCACCTACAGGTAAGGAGCGGATCATGCCTACAGAAATTCTCATGCCCGCGCTCTCTCCCACGATGGAGGAAGGCACCCTTGCGAAATGGCTGGTCAAGGAAGGCGACAGGGTCTCTTCCGGCGACTTGCTGGCCGAGATCGAAACCGACAAGGCGACGATGGAGTTCGAAGCGGTCGATGAAGGGATCATCGGCAAGCTGCTGGTGGCAGAAGGCACGGAAGGCGTGAAGGTGAACAGCCCGATCGCCGTGCTTCTGGAAGACGGAGAAACGGCAGGCGATGTTGCCAGCCCCGCCCCGGCCGCCGCTACACCTGCCCAGGCCCCTGCAGCCGCGCCGGCTGCAACGGCCGCTGCCGCACCTCCCGCTCCGCCGGCACCTCGCAAGGACGGCACCCGCCTTTTTGCCACGCCACTGGCACGCCGCATTGCCACCGACAAGGGTCTCGATCTCAGCCAGATCACCGGCTCCGGCCCGCATGGCCGCATCGTCAAGGCCGACGTGGAAACCTCCACGGCTACCGCACCCAAAGCCACCACGGTGCCAAGCCCCGCCGCAGCCCCGGCATCAGCCGCGGTCACCAAGTCGATGCCAACCGGGCCAAGCACCGAACAGGTGCTGAAAATCTACGAGGGGCGCGACTTTGTGGAAGTCCCGCTTGATGGCATGCGCAAAACCGTGGCCGCACGCCTGACCGAAGCCAAGCAGACCATACCTCATTTCTATCTGCGTCGGGATATCCAACTGGATGCCCTGCTCAAGTTCCGCGGTGAACTCAATACGCAGCTTGCGGCGCGTGGCATCAAACTCAGCGTGAATGACTTCATCATCAAGGCCTGCGCCCTGGCCCTGCAACAGGTTCCGGACGCCAATGCCGTCTGGGCCGGAGATCGCATGCTGCGCCTCAGCCCTTCTGACGTGGCCGTGGCCGTCGCCATAGATGGCGGTCTCTTCACGCCGGTGCTCAAGGACGCCGAAGTCAAATCCCTCTCGGCCTTGTCAGCGGAAATGAAAGACCTCGCCACCCGTGCCCGCGCGCGCAAACTGGCACCACATGAATACCAGGGCGGCAGTTTCGCGATTTCCAACCTCGGCATGTTCGGCATCGACAATTTCGACGCCGTCATCAACCCACCCCATGGCGCGATCCTAGCGGTGGGAGCAGGCGTCAAGAAACCCGTCGTCGGCAAGGATGGTCAACTGACCGTGGCCACCGTGATGTCGGTCACGCTCTCGGTGGATCACCGGGTGATCGACGGCGAGCTTGGCGCACAACTGCTCGACGCCATCGTTCAGAACCTGGAAAACCCCATCGCCATGCTCGCCTGACCCTACCCCGTCTTCTTGCTGAAAATACGGCGGGGTTTGGGGCAGAGCCCCAAGCTGGCCCGCAGGGCCAACAAAAAAACCGGGCAAGCGCCCGGTTTTTTCATGCCAGAAGAACGCCTGTCAGCCGCCTTTGACCAGCATGTGATTCATCGATATCGCCGGTTGATCGCAGCCCGCCTCACCCACGATCTTGGCCGGTATACCTGCAACCGTCTTGCAAGGGGGCACATCTTCCAGAACCACCGATCCCGCAGCAATCCGCGAGCATCGACCAACCCGGATATTGCCCAGCACCTTGGCTCCGGCACCGATCAGGACACCGTCCTCGATTTTCGGGTGACGATCCTCTTCTTCCTTACCGGTGCCGCCCAAGGTCACCGAATGCAACATCGACACATTGTCTCCGACAACCGCTGTCTCACCAATCACGATGGAATGGGCATGGTCGATCATGATGCCCTTTCCGATGCGGGCGGCAGGGTGAATATCGACACCGAAAATCTCTGAAATCCGCATCTGAAAGAAATAGGCCAGGTCGTATTTGCCCTTCTGCCACAGCCAATGACCGATCCGATAGGCCTGCATCGCCTGATAGCCCTTGAAGTAGAGGATCGGTTGCAACAACCGATGGCAGGCCGGATCACGCTCATAGACAGCCACCAGATCGGCGCGCGCGGCATCCACCAGTTCGGGAGATTCCGCATAGGCCTCATCGGCGATTTCGCGCAGGATCACCATCGACATCTCGTTCGAGGCCAGCTTGGCAGCAACCCGGTAACTCAGTGCCTTTTCGATGGATTTATGATGCAGGATACAGGCATGCACCAAACCGCCCATCAGCGGCTCATGCGCCACGGCGTCCCGCGCTTCCACGGTAATGCGATCCCACACCGGATCCACAGAAGTAAGGTGTTTTTGCGTTTGAGCCATTGCGCCGATCCTTTTCATCGTCTCAGCATACTCATTTAAGCCAATTCTGACCAAACGCAACTGCGTGACCGGGACGATAGGTCTCGGCACCGCTTGAGAACGCATCGAAACATGCGCACAGGTGTTCAGTGCTGCCTTTGGCGGATCGCGGTTTCTTGCAGACAGTCCAGAACCAGCCGCAGCGCGGCGCAATACTGGGCATCTTCAAATCCCGGCTCGCCCGCCATATCCCGTCGGCGCGCCACCTCCATCAGCGATCCCGAACCCCAAAGCGGATGGGCCTGCCCGGTTTCTCGGCGATGCGCCTCGGCACACTGAGCCTCGCGGATCATGCGCAGGCACTGCGCCGCGCGCGCCTCTGGCTGCAGACACATCAGGGCCCGCGCAAGGGCCGCAACATCACCGTAATGTATCCGGCGCATCACGCCGCCTCGCTCAGCCGCGCAAATCCCCCCGGCCCAAAGCGCGCCGAGATCTGCGCAACCTCGAAACGCACCGAACCAGGCGCTCCATCCGCCACCCGCATCGCCGCATCGTATCGCCACGAAGATGCAGTTACCTCGACTTCCCGCAGCAATGTGGCTTGCGCGAACACCCGCACCAGATAGGCCTCGCGCTCTTCGCCCAGCGGGACCTCCGAACCCTCCCAGCTGTCGCCATCAATCCGCGTCCGCCGGGTCCAGCTCAGATCCACGGCACCCGTCCCATCAATCCTCGCGCGCAGATGTACCGGCGCATAGGGCTTGAGCCCGATCCCGTCAAAAGCCTCGATCCGCGCGACATATGAAGGATCATCAAAGGGCCGCAGGGTCGGCCCGATCCGGTAATGGCGCGCAATGCGTCGCTGCGCGCCATTGAGTGCGATCTGCTCGGGCGCGCCATCCAGCAAGACAAACCATGACCCCTCGGGCCAAACGTCAGGCATCAGCGCATCACTGCCCAACTGCCCGCGCAAACGCCCTCTCAACCAATAGCGATCCGACCCGATCAGCTGTGCCTCGCGAAACTGGATCACTTCCCAGTTCCCCGCACTGCCATCCCCGATCACCGCCAGATTTGCCCCGTTCAGCACCGACGCTGCGGGTCGGCTTTCCAGGCCACCGGACAAAAGCTCGACCTCAAGCGCTACGCCTTCATCCCAAAGCCCCGGTGCCGCCGCCGGCAAGGGCGAGCGTGTCACGCCGATCACGGCGCGCTGAGCCAGGATCTGCTCCAGTCGATAATCCTCATCCCGGTCCGATCCGAACAGCGCCACGCTTCCCGGCCAAGGCTCCCCCGTCACCGCCAGATGGGGCGCATGGGGCACCTCGTCGCCAGTGATCAGCGGCAGATCCAGAAACAACGGCTGAACCGGCACGGGTGGTGCGAAGGCGCGCGCACCTGCCAGCCCATCCGCATAATATCCCGGATCATAAATCCCCGGCTCGACCCGAACCGCCTCGATCAACTGCCCAGAACTCTGCTCCACCCGGTCGATGCGATACAGCTCCAAACTCTCGCCCGCCGCACCGGGCATCGACACGATATCGCCCGCGCCCAGCGCAAGATGCGACGGCGGAAGCGCAAAGCGTGCCGTATCACGCGCCACGCGCGTCTCACCAAGCCAGCGCTCAACGATCTGGCGCGCCTCGGCGCGGGTCAGGGACAATGCTGTCTCGCTGGCGGCCACGGCATGGGTGGCTTCATCTGGCAACACGGCCTCTTCAGCCTGCACCGCATGATCCCCCTCCGCCTCGACAAAGCGCAGCCGCACACGGCCCGCCAGTTCCGCATCTGTCTCGCGCATCCGCTCTACGCTGCCCGACACATCCCCGGCCACCGCCATCGCGCCGGGATCAATCAAAGTGGCTCCCAACCCGTCGCGCATGACAAATATGAGCATGCCATCCCGCTCGATCGCATCAAACCCATAAGCCAGCATCAAAGGTTGCAAGGCACTGCGCGCATCACTCACCTGATCTTCGGTGTAGCCGCGCACCATCCCGCGCAAACCGCTCACATCATAGGCGCGCAGGCCCACGCGCTCACAGATCTCTCCTACAACCGAAGCCAGGCTGCGCGAGGAACATCGCCCATTGATCCAATGCCCGCGCAGATAATTCAGCCCGTCACTCCATTGCGCCAGTTTGTTGGGGAAAAACGGAAACGGCCGGGTGTCCCAGGCCCAGACGTAAGCATTCGACATATCCAGCATCCGCCCTTCATAAAGGTCAGCCTGCGGGTTGTTGACCGGATCATTCCAGTATTCGAACATCGCCCGCAGATACTGGGCCTGAATGAAGTCGTCGCGCTGCCCATTGGAAAACCGCGGCAGGGAACTTTCCGAGGATTTCGGATCAAGAAACTTGTTGGGCTGGTTCGTGCCCTTGTCAACCGCACCGCATCCCAGCTCGGTGAACCAGATCGGCTTGCTGCGTGGCTCCCAGCCAGTCGGCACCTCGCTGCGCTGCCCCCCCACCCGCTCGAAATGCGCGTTTTCCCACCAGTTGCGCAAATCCTTATAGCGATAGATCCACGGCTCACCCTCACCATCCGTGATCGGGGTGCGGATCTGGGCTCTGCGCGCCTCAGGCGAGTGGTAGAACCAGTCATAGCCCTCGCCGCCCTGAACATTGGCCTTGAGGTAATCGAGATTGTAGATCGACCCCCATGCCTGCGCATCCAGATGATCGCTGCCCTCCCGCCAATCCGACAGCGGCATGTAATTGTCGATACCGACAAAATCTATGTTCTCATCCCCCCAAAGCGGGTCGAGATGGAAATACCGGTCTGCTGACCCATCCTGCGGTTGATAGCCAAAATACTCGGACCAATCCGCCGCATAGCCAATCAGAGTATCGGGCAACAGCGCGCGCACCTCTGCGGCCAGATCACGAAACTGCGCCACGGCGGCAAACACATTCCCTGCCCCCCGGATCCATGTCAGCCCACGCATCTCGGTACCGATGGCGAAACTGTCGATTCCACCAGCTGAAGCACATAGGGCGGCATAATGCAGGATGAAGCGACGCATGCCCCAATCACCCGGATCCCCGACATAGTGCACCACGCCATTGCCCACGACAAAATCCGCCGAGCGCGCACTCCCGAAAAACGCCGCGACCTCATCATCCGCAACCGAGGTGCCGTCCGGAGAGCCGGGCCGCCACGGTGCCGCGCTCAGGGTGATCCGCCCGCGCCACGGCAGAACCGGCTGGTTGTCTGCATCGCTATAGGGATCAGGCAGGCCATTATCCGCCGTCTGATCCATCAGAATGAACGGATAGAACAACACCTTCTGGCCCGCATCGCGCATATGCCGGATCGCCTGCACCACAGACGCATCCGCAGGCGTGCCCCCGTAAATCGGTCGCCCGTCCTCTTCCTCCAGAAGATCGGCATTGGCCCGCGTCAGCCCCGACACCGACCAGGGCATGTCCACGCCCTCTTCGTGGATCGTTTCAACCTTGGGCACCAGCGAACAGGACCCACAGCGCAGATCGTCGCCAAACCAGCACACCACCAGCGAGGTCGCCCCGCAGTTTGGCAACTCGGTCCTTAAGGCATCAAACGATGTCTCGAAATCCGTCAGTCCCGAGGGGCTGTTGAGGTTCGCCGCCCAGCGCCGTCCGGGCCCGTCCGAATAATAGACCGGCGTGGTGGCCAGCGCATATTCCCCGGTCCCCGGCACAAGCGCCACGACCTCCACCCCATAGGGCATCGAACCCGGTGCTGCCTCTTTGCCCAGCTGCTCGGGCCGCGTTACCTCGAACGAGAACTGCGGCACCCGGTTGCCGAACCGTTCCAGGGCGATCCCCTCCATCACCACATAGGCCGTTCCGCGATAGGCAGGCACCTGACCCGCCCCTTCAACAGCCTCCATGACAGGATCAGGCAGCTGATCCATACGACCGGTATAGACGGTCATGTTCAGATCCTTGGGCGTGATCTCTTCGCCATCCGCCCAGACCCGGCCCACGCTGGTGACCTCTCCTTCGCACAGCGCCACCGCAAGGCTCACCGTATAGCTGTAGCGCGTCACTGAAGGGCGCGATCCGCCCTTGCCGCCGCCGCTGGTCACCGCCGTCTCGGCAAAATCCGACGCCCATATGACCTGCCCGCCGATGCGCACCCGCCCAAAGCCGCGCGCAATCGCGCCACCCTCGCTGGCCCCGCTCAGTCGGAACCGGTCCACACGGCCCACTGCCACCGGGTCAGACCCCAGACCCAGCAGTTTCTGATCAATCAACTTGCCAAAGGTCGCCCCGACCGCGCGCCCGATCGCGACCGAAGACAGGCCCAGCGCCGTCCCCCCGATCGAGCCGCCAATCGCAGCACCCGCCGCCGACAGAAGTATCGTCGCCATTATGGACCCTCCTCGGGAAATGCGAACCGCGCCACGATGCGCCGCCGCCAGGGCGCGCTCAGCGGGCTTTCGACTACGCCGCGCCCGCTATAGGCGTGGATGAATGCAGGCCGCGGGCTCAGGCCCGACACAATGCCCAGATGCTTGGCCACGGATCCGCTGCGCATTCGAAACAGGATCACATCGCCCAAGGCGTCCTGATCCAGATCCCGCACCACCAGATGCCGCGTGGCGGCCTGCCAGAGGCGCTCCTCACGGGCAGGCTCGGACCAATCCATCGAATAGGGCGGAACGGCTTCGGGCTCGGCCCCGTAAAGCGCGCGCCACACACCGCGCACCAACCCCAGGCAATCCGTCCCCGCGCCGCACAAGGCCGCCTGATGCCGATAGGGCGTGCCCAGCCAGCGGCGCGCCTCGCTCACGATGCTCTCACCACTCATCTCCGGCTCCCCCCGGTATTGGGATTGCCGGATCGTGGATAGGCGATCATCCAGTCCTCTCCGGGAATATCCGGAAAGCCCTGATAGTTCAGCAGATTGTCAAACTTCAGCCGACAGGTCTCGGCGCGCTTGTCACAGCCGGCCTCAAGGCGCACCATATCTCCCGCGGCCACTGCCGCACGCAGCGGCGTCCACAGGGTGACCTGCCGCCCTGCATCGGCCTGGCGATCCAGCTTGATCGCGCCCCACAGACCCTTGGCTGTCCCGCTCAGCACGCTCAAGCGCCCCCCGGCGAACCAACCCGGACCAAAACCCTCCAGCCCCTCCCAAAGAAATTGCCCCGGATCGACAATCCGCTCGACAGCCAGTTCGACCCCATAGCCCGGCTGTGTCGGATTAAACCCGCAAGCGCGATCACCCAACACCGCTGTACAGGGCTTTTGATAGATCCGACCCAAGGGCGTATTCAGCGCCTCGGTCAGCCCGCGCAACTCGGCCTGAAACGCCCCACCTGCGCGCTTCAACTCTCCGATCGAGCCGCGAAACTGCAACCATCTCTGCTCGGGGGCCGCCCAGTTCACCAACCAGGCCCGCACCTCGGCTCCGTCAAAGCGTCCTGCCTCGATATCGGCCTCGTTCAGCGCGGCATCACTCAGCACGCCAAGCGCCTCGGTATTGTCCACCGACAAGCCCGTGGATTGCTGAAGCGCATAGGCCGTCAGCCCGGTCTCGGCCTTGAATGTCAAACCCTCGAACGTCAGCGCCAGGTCGTGATCGGTAAAGCCGAACTCAACCCCATCCCGGCGCGAGATCGCCCAGCATCGGCACAGCGTTGTCTCGCCGCTCTCCAGATGCGCCCTCAGCGCGTCAGACAGGCCCATCACACGCGCACCTCGACCACAGGCACATTGGGCACATCCCCGGCCTGAAAACTTGCGACGCTGGTATGAATGCGATCCGTGTCAAAGCGCACCGGCACGTCAAACTCGAAACCGGCCGTCACTGCCATGTCCTGATCGGGCGGACGCTGAAACAGGATCACCCCCGTCGTTTCATCCACCTCGTAATCCACGCCATCGCGCATCTCGTCCTGCTCGACGCCCACACGGACGGTTCCCACCACAGGCTTCGTGATCGGACGCGCATAGCTGTAGTCACCCGAGCGATAGGTCTTGAGCAAGGCAAACGCCGTCTGCACCCCATCCCCCAGAGCGATCACCTGATCCTGATAGGTGATCTCTGCCTTGGCGCGGCTCGATTTGAAATCCGACCAATCCTTCCAGCGAAACGCATGCATCTGCCCGCGCCTGGCCTCGAAAAACGCGATCAGCGTTTCGATATCGTCCAGGGACCGCATCCCCAGACCGGCATCATAGCGCCTGCGCGAATGCGACCAGGGCGTGTTGCGCTCTTCGAACCCATTGGCCAGCGTCACCACATCGGTGCGCCGCTCGGGGCCACCAAGCGAGCCAAAGCTCAACGAGGCCGGAAACCGGACTTCATGGAAATTCATCGCCCACTCCTGTGATTAACGGTTGCGGTTGCCACGCCCCAGGGCGCGGCCCATCTGCGCCGCGATCTGCCCC
>NZ_JBASXK010000146.1:0-12688 GCF_049276915.1 Aestuariivita sp.
AGAAAAGGACACCGGAATGGACGTTTCGCTGAACGGGATCGCCACCCGCGCAGCGCGTGCCGCACGTGACAGCGGCGCGAGCGCACTTGCCGAACTGGACGCCAAGGCGCTGTTGCGCGCCGCCGGGATCGCCGTGCCGCAAGGCCTGCGCCTTGCGCGGCCCGAAGACGCGACCGAAACCGCGCTCGCGGCGTTGCGCGCGCCCCTCGTGGCCAAGATCCTGACCCGGAACGGCGCGCATAAATCCGATTTCGGAGGCGTCCGGCTCGGCCTGCAAAGCAGTGCCGAGACCCGCGAGGCCCTGTCGGCAATCACCGCTGCCGCGGCCGCCGTGGGATGTGCGACGGACGGCTTTCTCGTGGAAGAACAGAGCAAACCCGGCCTCGAGATGGTGCTCGGCGGATTCTGGGATGCCCGGCTCGGGCCCTGCGTGATGCTCGGTCTGGGCGGGGTCTATGTAGAGGTGTTCGAGGACGTGGCGTTCCGCGCTTGTCCGATCTCCGAGGCGGATGCCCGCAGCATGATCGACGGGCTCCGCTCGGCGCCGCTCTTGCGCGGAGCGCGCGGCAGGGCGCCCTGCGACGAGGAGGCCATCGTCGCGGCCCTGCTGGCACTCGGCGGGCGTGACGGGCTGATGTCGGCGCTCGATAGAGAGGTCAGCGCCATCGACATCAACCCGCTGATCGTTCATGACAAAGGTGCTATCGCCGTCGATGCCCGCATCCTGCTGGCACCCGCGCCGGGCGCGCCGGTGCCCGAACCCTCGCCGCTCGACGCGGCAGCGGTGCAAGAGACCTTCCGGCCCCTGTTCAGGCCGAACTCCGTCGCGATCCTCGGGGCCTCCGCAACGGGCACGAGTTTCGGAAACGAGGTGATCCGCCACAGCCTCGCCTACGGGTTCAAGGGGCGCATTCAGCCGGTCCACCCGAAGGCGTCGGAGGTCGAGGGCTTTGCCGCAGTGCCGTCCCTTGCCAACCTCGCCGAGCCAGCCGATTTCGCCTATGTCGCCGTGGCCGCCGAGGCCGCCATCGACGCCATCTCCACAGCGCCGGGCCGCGCACGCTTCGTGCAGGTCATGTCCTCGGGCTTTGGCGAGGCCGAGGACGGGCAGGCCCGGCAGGCCCGGCTTCTGGAGGCCGCGCGCGCCTCGGGGATGCGCCTGATCGGTCCGAACTGTCTCGGCATACACAGCCCGAGAGGCGGGCTCACCTTTGTCGGTGGCTCCACTCCCGAGCCCGGCGGCGTCGCGGTGATCTCGCAATCGGGCGGTCTCGCGGTCGACGTGATCCTGCGCGGCGAGCAACGCGGCCTGCGATACTCCGCCGTCACGACGCTCGGCAACAGCGCCGATCTGGGTCCGGCGGACCTTCTCGAATACCATCTGTGCGATCCCGACACCAAGGTGATCGGTCTTTATGTCGAAGACGTGCGGGATGGCCGGCGCTTCGTGGCGCGCCTGCGGCAGGCCGGGGCGCAAAAGCCTGTGGTGCTGCTGCTGGGCGGACGCACGGCGGAAGGTCGCCGAGCGGCGGCCTCCCATACCGGTGCGCTCGCCGCCGAAGCGCGGCTGTGGGACGGCATCGCGCTGCAAACAGGCATGATTGTCGTCGAAACACTCGATGAGTTCCTCGATGCTCTGCTGATCTGCCAGGCCGAGGCGGAGCGCCCGGCACCGCAGCCGCTGCGGCGCGTTGCGCTTTTCGGCAATGGCGGGGGCACCTCGGTACTGGCCGCCGATGCCTTTTCGCGCGCCGGGCTGACGACGCCGGAGGCCCCGCCAAGCACCCTGCGTCAACTCGAGGAGTTGGGCCTGCCGCCGGGGACCGGACTGGCTAACCCCGTCGATACCCCGGCGGGCACCCTGCGCCACCGGGACGGCGCGGTTGCCGGTGAAATCCTCGATATCCTCGCGGGCGCGCAGGCTTATGACGCTATCGTCGTCCATGTGAACCTGCCGGTCTTCACCAGTTCGAGCAACCAGTCGGTCGACGTGATCGGCGGGCTGGTGCGCGAGGCGGTGCGCGTGAGCGCCCTGCCCGACGCGCCGCGAATCGTCCTCGTGCTGCGCTCGGATGGCTCGGAGGCCACCGATGCGCGCCAGCGTGAGGACGGCGCCCGCGCCCGGCAAGCCGGACTTGCGGTCTTCGGAGAATTGCCGCAGGCGGCCCACGCCCTAGGGGCGATGGCCTCGTGGCTGGAGTTCAGGAACCGCGGCAGCGCATAAGAGTGCGACTGAACATCGGTCCGGGTCGGGCCTCGCTGCCTGCCTGCAAGCGGAAAAGGTCTCAGCTGTCGCGGCTCTGCTCGCTGCGCAGCATCTTGATCGCCATCGCCCGTGAGTTGTCGACAAGCTGGCGCGCCGTCATCTCTGCACCGGCCTGATTTCCGCTGTGAATGTGTTCGAGCAGCTGTGCCCAAGTCCGGGCCGATTCCTGCCGCCGCTCGGGCGTGGACAGCCCGATACGGGTGTACCGGATGGTTTGGTGGAACAGCGAATAGACGATCGACGTGAGCCGCTCACTGCCGGTGCCCGCACAGAGCAGAAAACTCAACTCCTGGCTGATCGCGACGTAGCGCGCCGCGTCCTGATCTGCCTGTTTGGTCAGTTCCTGAAGCTCGGCGATCCGTTCTTCGATCTGGCCGATGTTGTCCGGCGGAAAATCACGGGCCAGACGGCGCGCCGCAAGTCCCACGAGCACGGCACGGATCTCGAAGATGTCGTCGACTTCCTCCACCGAGAGGTTGGTCACGATGGCGCCGCGCCTTGCCTGAATCGAAACCAAACCGGCGTTTTCGAGAATGCGCAGCGCTTCGCGCACCGGCCCCCGGCTCACCTGAAATTGCTCGGAGACGGCAATTTCGTGAATGCGGGTTCCGGGCGCATACTCTTCATTGATGATCGCCTCGGCAAGCTGCGTGGCGATCTGCTCCGCAAGAGACAGAGCTTGAGTCCCAGACGCAAGGCTGGGACGAATGGGTCCCAGACTGTGTTCCAGTCGGCTTACACTTCCCAAGGTCACATTTAATTCCAGTCACAAAAGCAAGGTTGTTTTCTGGACATGACCCATAGATTCAAGCGTCTAAAATAGCAATGACTTGCCCTTCCGCAATCGCGACGCCTTCCTCCACGAGGATCTGCTGAAGCGTGCCTGCACAAGGCGCGAGCACGGGTATCTCCATTTTCATCGATTCGAGGATCATGATGACATCGTCTTCTTTGACGCTGTCCCCGATCCCCATCTCGATTTTCCAGACGGTTCCGGTAATTTCCGAGCAGATTTTCTCTTCAGCCATGGTTTGTCTTCCTGTCCCTTTGCCTTGTCTTGAGATTGAGTCTGATCCTGTTGGTCAGAACGTGGTTGGCCAGCTTGCCAGCGCCCGGCGCGAAAAACCCTTGTCCCGGCCGCGCGAATGCACGCTGAGCATCGACATGAGCCATTTGCGCGTCTCGCGCGGGTCGAGCACTTCCTGGGCCGAGTATATTGCCGCGAGATCATAGGCCGAGGTTTCGCGGGACACTTCGGCTTTCAACTCCTCGAATTTCTGCGGATCGCTTTCCGCCGTCACCCCATAGATGACATTAACGCCGATATTGGGATCCATGAAGCCCACATCCGCCGTTGTCCACGCCGCCATCTCGTCCGAATTGCGCGACCCGCCCATGTTCAGATAGGCCTGACCGTAGGATTTCCGGGTGACGATGGAGAGTTTCGGCACGCTGCACATTTGCAGCGCCGACATGAAGTTCATGATTTTCCCGGGCGCCTTGCGCTTTTCGCCCTCGACCCCGATCAGGAAACCAGGCGTGTCGGTGAGCAGCACGATTGGGATGTGGAAACTGTCGCACAGGATCAGGAAACTCGTGATCTTGTCGCAGCCATCGGGATCGAGCGCACCGCCCTTGAACATCGGGTTCGTGGCCACGACACCCACCACCTTGCCGCCCATCCGGGTCAGCGCCGTGGTCGCGACCTTGCCGAAGCGCGGCTTGAGTTCGAACACCGAGCCCGGATCGGCAATGGCGGCGATCAGCTTGCGCACGTCATAGACCTTCTGGCGCTCGGCCGGAACGATATCGAGAATGGACGCGCCATCGCAGGCGCTTTCATCGGGCGCCTCGGCGGCGGGCGGCAGCTCCCCGGAATGCGAGGGCAGGTAGGACAGGAAGCGCTTGATCAGATCGAGCGCCTCTTCGTCGCTGTCCACGGCATAATCCACAAGGCCGGTCTTTTCGGTGTGAAGCTTCCAGCCGCCCAACTCTTCGAGTTGCACCTCTTCACCGATGGCCAGCGAGGTCACGCGCGGCGAGGAGACCGCAAGACAGGCCCCTTTGCGCATCACCACGAAATCGGACAGCATCGTGTACCATGTGCCGGTGCCATAGCTTGGCCCCAGACAGGCCGAGACATAGGGAATTTCACGCCCCCGGATGAATTGCTCAGGGTCCTGACCCAACGCCCCGGTGCCCTGCGCTCCCATCGTGTCGGGAATCCGCGCACCTGATGTTTCATTGAGGAAAATCACCGGCATACCGTTGCGGATCGCGGTTCTGCGGAGATGTCCCATCTTGCGGACATTGGTCAGGCTCGACGAGGCACCCAAGGTAGTGAGATCGCAGGAGACGATGGCGGCGGGGCGCCCGTCGATCCGCCCGTAGCCACAGACCTTGCCATCCGCCGGCGAGTTGTCCCGCTTCTCGGGCAGGTGCGAGGTGGCGAGCATGCCGGTTTCGGCGAAACTGCCCTCATCGAACAGGTGGTCGATCCGCGCGCGGGCATCAAGGATGTTTGCCGCCTTGCGCTTGGCGAGTTTTTCGCTGCCGCCCATCGCCAGAGCGCGCGCGCGGCGCGTCTCGAGTTCCTGGATCAGTTCATCGTGTCTGGACATGCGACCTCCTCCGCTCGGTATCTGCTCCCGATTGATGATGAAATCATTCACAATGTCAACAATGCTTGCTAGACTCATCCTGCACCGGCCCGTCCGGTGAGGGAGATGCAAAGAAGGGATCCAGAATGAGTTGGCAAAAAGAAGTCGACGAAATCGCACGGCGCAGGAAATTCGCCGAAGACCTGGGCGGCGCCGATGCGGTGGCACGTCAGCACGCCGCCGGGCGGATGACAGTGCGCGAGCGCATCGCGAAGATCGGCGATCCCGGCAGTTTCCGTGAAATCGGCGCCATGGCGGGCAAAGCCACCTATGACAAGGATCACAACCTTGTATCCGTTCGCCCGTCAAACGCGGTGATCGGCACGATCAAGATAGGCGGGCGCAAGGTCTCCATTGACGGCGACGACTGGACCATCCGGGGCGGTTCCTCCGAGGCGACCGTCTCCGAGAAATGGATCTATTCCGAGAACTACGCCCTCGAGATGCGCATCCCGCTGATTCGCCTCGTCGAAAGCGCCGGAGGCAGCGTGCGCCTGCTCGAACAGCAGGCCTCGACCAAGATCCCCGGCTATCCGACATGGCTGATGGCCTCGATGCTTGGGTATATTCCGGTCGTCGGCCTCGCACTCGGCCCCTGCGCCGGTCTCGGGGCGCTCAAGGCGGCCTGCGCGCATTACTCAGTCATGGTCAAGGGCACCTCGCAGGTCTTCGCTGGCGGCCCGCCGGTCGTCGAACGCGGCATGGGCGTCAAGGTCGACAAGGAAGACCTCGGCGGATCGAAGGTCCATGTCCGGGGCAGCGGCGTGATTGGCAACGAGGCCGAGACCGAGGAAGAAGCCTTCGAAATGGTCCGCAAATTCCTCTCCTACCTGCCCTCCAGCGTCTTCGAGGCCCCGCCGGTCATCGAGAACGATGACCCGCGCGACCGGCGCGAGGAAGAATTGCTGTCGATCATTCCGCGTGATCGCCGACGCATCTACAAGCCGCGCCGCCTGATCGAACTGGTGATGGACACCGGATCGGTCTTCGAGCTGACCAAGCATTACGGCCGTTCGGTCGTGACCTGCTTTGCCCGGCTGGACGGGCGGCCCGTGGGGGTGATCGCCAATGACCCGATGCATTATGGCGGTGGTCTGACCCGTGGCGCAGCGGAGAAGATGGAAAGCTTCATCGACCTGTGCGACACGTTCCACCTGCCGGTGGTGAACTTCGTCGACCAGCCGGGCACCGTCGTTGGACCCGAGGCCGAACTGCAGGGCACGGTCAAGGGCTCGGTGCGTGTCGTCTCGGCCATCGAACAAAGCCGGGTGCCGTGGTGCGCCATCATCGTGCGGCGCCTCTACGGGCTTGCGGGCACCACCTATGGCCGGCTTCAGGGGCTCAACCTGCACTATGCCTGGCCGTCGGCCCGCTGGGGGTCCATCCCGGTGAGCGGCGGTGTCGAGGCGGCCTATCGCAAGGAACTCGAGTCGCTGCCGCCCGAGCAGAGCGCCGCGCGCCTCGCCGAGCTGGAGCAGATGTATGACCACCTCGAATCCCCGTTCCTCACAGCCGAGCGCTTCAAGGTTCCCGACATCATCGACCCAAGGGAAACCCGGTTCCTGCTCAATGAATGGCTGGATGATGCCTGGCGGCTCTTGCCCGAGCAGCTGGGCGTTAAGAGCCGCACGATTCGGATTTGAGACGGAGCAAGGACATGAAACGCATATTGGTCGCCAATCGAGGCGAAATAGCATGCCGCGTGATTCGCGCGGCGCAGGATCTCGGGCTTGAAACCGTTACGGTCCATTCGGACGCCGATGCCGAGGCCCTGCATGTGGAAATGGCGGATGCGGCGGTGCGGATCGGCCCGCCACCCGCTGCCGAAAGCTACCTGAGACAGGAGGCCATTCTCGCAGCCGCGCGGGAAACCGGCGCCCATGCGATCCATCCGGGCTATGGCTTCATGGCCGAGAACGCCGATTTCGCCCGTGCAGTGCAGGCGGCCGGGCTGATCTGGATCGGTCCGCGCCCCGAGACGATCGAGGCGATGGGTGACAAGCAACGCGCCCGGCGCCTTGCGCAAGAGGCGGGCGTGCCCGTCGCGCGTGGCTCGGACCGCATACTCCCCGGGGCCACCGACGGGCTTGAGGAGCTTGCCGAAGGCGTGGGCTATCCGCTGCTGGTCAAGGCGGCGGCGGGCGGCGGCGGTATCGGGATGCGGCGCGTGGACGGTCCCGAGACCCTGCGCAAGACCGTCGAGGCCACGCAATCCATGGCTGAGCGCAGTTTCGGCGACGGCTCGATCTATCTCGAACGGTTCATCCCCCGCGCCCGGCACATCGAAATCCAGGTCTTCGGCTTCGGCGACGGGCGGGCGGTGCATCTGTTCGAGCGCGACTGCTCGCTGCAACGGCGCTTCCAGAAAATCGTCGAGGAAAGCCCTGCGCCGGGATTTTCACGAGAGGCGGTGGCCGCGATGGCCGAAGCCGCGCGCGCTCTGGCCGCATCGCAGCACTACACCGGCGCGGGAACGGTGGAATTCGTCGCCGATGCCGACACCGGCGAGTTCTTCTTTCTGGAGATGAACACCCGGATTCAGGTCGAACACCCGGTCACCGAAATGGTCACGGGCTGCGATCTGGTGGGGCTGCAATTGCGTCTTGCGGCGGGCGAGGACCTGCATGACATGCTGACCGGCGTGGCCCATAGCGGGGTGGCGATGGAATGTCGGCTCTATGCCGAGAACCCGGCGAAGAATTTCCTTCCCTCGCCGGGCACGCTTGTGGTCTTCGACCTGCCGGACGGTCTGCCGGGCATCCGGATCGACGCCGGGGTGCGGGCGGGAGATTCGATCACGCCCTATTACGACCCGATGATCGCCAAGTTCATCGCCTGGGGCGAGGATCGCGGCACCGCAATCGACCGGCTGCGCGACGCGCTGGCCGCAACGCAGGTCGAGGGGCTGGCGACGAACCGCGATTTTCTGATCGCGGTTCTGGGCGATCCCGATTTCAGGGCCGGTGCGATCTGGACCGGCTTTGTAGAGGAACGGCGCAAATCCCTGATCCCATGAGCACGGGGTCAGGGTACAGGGTCCGGCTCATGGCCGGACCCCGATCTGCGGGCGCGGTCCGCGATCGCAGCGCAATCTCTCCTGTGCCGCCTCGATCTGCCGGCACAGGTGGAACCGGGTATCGCGCGGGTCGATGATATCCTCCACGGCAAAGGCTTCGGCGGTGCGGAACGGGTTGGCATAGGCGCGGAACTCCGCTTCGAGCTCGGCCTCGCGCGCAGCCGGGTCGGGTGCCGCGGCGATCTCGCGCCGGAAGGCCACCGCGACCCCGCCCTCGACCGGCAGCGAGCCCCATTCGCCCGAGGGCCATGCGAGCTTCAGATTGAGCCCCTTCTGGTTGACCATCGCCATTCCCGCCATGCCATAGCATTTGCGGATGATCACGGTCATGCAGGGCACGCTGGCCTGCAGCCCGGCATGAACCGCCCGCACCCCTGCCCGCAACACGCCCGAGCGCTCGGCGGCGGAGCCGATCATGAAGCCCGGCACGTCGGCGAGATAGACAATCGGGATTCCGAACAGATTGCACAGGTCGATGAAATGGGTCATCTTCTGTGCTCCTGCGGCATCGAGGGCGCCGCCGTACTGCATCGGGTTGTTCCCGATCAGCCCGGCGACGTGACCCCCGAAACGGGCAAGCTGCGTGATGAGGGATTTGCCGAAACTCGGCTGGATCTCGAAGGTCGAGCCCTCATCCGCGATGATCGAAATCAGCTTGCGCATGTCATAGGGCTGGCGCCGGTTCCGGGGCACCATCGACAGCAGCCGTTCGTCGCGCCGGTCCACCGGATCGGCGGTCTCGACGAAGGGCGGTGCCGACCAGACATTCTGCGGCATGTAGCTCAGGAACCGGCGAATGGCTGCAAGGCTCTCGGCCTCGGACGGGTAGGCATTGTCGATGGCCCCGGCCACATCCACGGCGACCGACGCCCCGCCAAGCTCCTCAGCCGTGAGCATCTCGCCGAGCGCGCGCTCGACCACGGCGGGACCCGCGGCGAAGACCTGCGATGTATCGCGCACCATCATGGAGAAATGCGCCAGCATCGCCCGCGCGGCGGGCCCGCCAGCCGCGGTGCCCATCACCGCCGTGATCACCGGCACCTCGCCCAGAAGCTCAACCGAGCTGCCGAAATCGTCGGTGCCGGGCATCGGCGCATAGCCGCGCCGCTTGAGCGATGTGACCGAGCCCCCGGCCCCGTCGATCAAGTTGATCAGCGGGATCCGGTACTCATGCGCGAGGTCCTCGACATAGCCGCCCTGCCCGCCCTTTCTGCGCGCGGTAGACCCGGTCCCCCCGCGCACGGTGAAGTCCTCGCCACCCAGCGCCACATCCCGGCCGTCGATCTTCGCCAGTCCCATGACATAGGAGCCCGGCGTCACAGCCACGGGCTTGCCATCGACATAGGATCCCGTCCCCGCGAGCTTGCCGACCTCGCGAAAACTGCCGGGATCGACGAGCGCGTCGATTCGCGCGCGGATGGTCTGCCGGTTTCGGGCAGCTTGACGCGCGACGCCTTCCGCGCCGCCCATCTGCTCCGCCCATGCGTGTCGCTGAGCGATTTCATCCACTTCGGGCTGCCATGACATCTGCATTCTCCTTTGTGACGGCTTTTGGTTTGACATTCTTTTTGTTAACATTCTTTAGTATGCGCACCATGAATGTCCATCCTCAACACCCAGCACAGGAAGGACGCGCGAAATAATCGCGGAGAGACTGCATGAAACTCACTGAAGATATTGCCAAAGGATTGATCCGGCGCTTTGGGCTTCCGGTGCCGGAAGGCGCGGCCGCAGACACGGCTGACAAGGCGGGCGACCTCGCCGCCGGGTTCGGCGGCCAGGTCGCGATAAAGGCGCTCCTGCCCACGGGCCGACGCGGCAAGAGCGGGCTGGTCCGCCTCGTGGGTGCCGCAGAGGCCGGGGCCGCAGCCGCAGGGATGCTGGGCCGGGACACCGATATCGGCAAGGTCGAACGCGTCTATGTCGAGAAAGGCGCCGAGATCGCGCGGGAACTCTATCTCGCCTTTAGCTTCTCGGACCGGCTGCCGATGCTGACGGTCTCCAACGCAGGCGGCGTGGAGATCGAGACCGTGCATGCCGAAACACCGGAGAAGATCGTCACCGTTCCAGTCGATCCGCTGCAGGGGCTGCGCCCATGGGAGGCGATCGAGCTGTGGTCGCAAGCCGGCCTGACCGGGCGGCCACTGGCCGATGTGGGCCGCCTCACCGCCCGGCTCTGGCAGGCCTTCGTTGCGCTCGATGCCGAGATGATGGAAATCAACCCCCTTGCCCTCGACGCCGATGGCCGCCCGTCGATGGTCGGCACGATGCTCGAGATCGACGATTGCGCGCTCGACCGTCACCCCGATCTGGCCGGGCTGCCTGCCCGCGAGGCGGGCAATCCGCGCGAACGGATGGTGGGCGAGGTCAACCGCGCGAATCCCGGCGGCGACTCGCGCTATGTCGAACTCGACGGGGATATCGGCCTGCTGGTCGCAGGCGGCGGCGCGGGGCTGCTTCAGCATGACATGATCGTCGATCTTGGCGGGCGCCCCGCCAACCACTCCGACATCAGCCCCTCGCCAGGCACCGTCAAGATTGAGGCGGTGCTGGATGCGGTCTTCACCAATCCGCGTGCGCGCTGCCTGCTGGTGGGCTACAACCATCTCCAGATGGCGCCGGTGGACAAGGTCGTCGAGGCGCTGGTCAATTCCGTCAAACGCAACAAGATCGACACGGCACGGTTCCCGATCATCCTGCGGCTTTTCGGGCCGCGCGAAGCCGAGGCAAGGGCACTCGCGGCCGAACTCGGTGGCGTCACCTATCTGCCATCGGGCACTTCGCTGGCCGAAGGAGCCCGCGCCATTGTCGAAGCGAGCCGCAAGGTCGCTGCCGAACAGGACGAAGGAGCCACCGCATGAGTATCCTGATCGACGAAAGCACCCGCGTTGTCGTGCAGG
This sequence comes from Aestuariivita sp., assembly GCF_049276915.1. Classification (NCBI taxonomy): domain Bacteria; kingdom Pseudomonadati; phylum Pseudomonadota; class Alphaproteobacteria; order Rhodobacterales; family Paracoccaceae; genus Aestuariivita; species Aestuariivita sp. Next base: position 10,903 of record NZ_JBASXK010000146.1, read on the forward strand.
GCATCACCGGAAACCAGGGCCGTTACGATACGCGCCTTGCGCTTGAGTACGGGGTCAAGATCGTGGCAGGCGTCACCCCGGGCCGGGGCGGCGAGGAGGTCGAGGACATTCCCGTCTTCGATACGGTCGCCAAGGCCGTCACCGAGACAGGGGCAAATGCGGCCGTGCTCTATGTGCCTGTCACCGGTATCCGGGATGCCGTGACCGAGGCCGCCGAGGCCGGGATCGGGGTGATCCTCGCAACCACCGAGAATGTCCCCAAGCATGACGCGATCTGCGCCGTGGCCGCGGCCCGCAAGGCCGGTGCCTGGCTCGTCGGCTTCAACACCAATGGCGTCATTTCGCCAGGAAAATGCAAGCTTGGCGGGATCGGCGGGGACAATCCGGACGCGCTATACCCGGCGGGCAGGATCGGCGTCGTCTCTCGCTCGGGGGGGATGTCGGCCGAAATCTCCATGGCGATCAAGGCCGCCGGGCGCGGGGTCTCCACCGCCGTGTCGATGGGCGGTGACCGGACCACCGGGCGCTCGATGTGCGAGTATCTCGAGCTGTTCGAAGCCGATGATCAAACCGATGCCATGGTGATCTACGGCGAACCCGGAACCGGCAACGAAGCGGAGGTCGCAGCCGCATTGCGCGCGGGCCGGCTGCGTAAACCCGTCGTCGCCATCGTGGCCGGGCGGTTCCAGGAAAACCATCCGCGCGGGGTCAGTTTCGGCCATGTCGCCGCAATGATCGGCGATGACGCCGACAGCGCCAGTTCCAAGATCCGATTGCTGTGGGACTCGGGCGCAGAGATCGCCCATCGCCTCGATGAGATCGGCGCGGCGCTCGACCGGCGGCTGGGTATCGACGAGCTACCGGGACAGTCACCAGACCAGCAGACCGCGTGACGAGACAGGCTGATCCGCCGGCGGGAACAGAATAAACGGCGGATGTCAACGGCGGAGCAAAATTGGGCCACGGTAGCAGCCCTCGTTTTTTTCTAGAGCGTGTCGCGTTTAATCGGTTTTGTATCCGGCGGCTTTGAAGAAGTTGTAGCATTCTTCGTCGGTGAAGAGGTCGCAGACATGGCCGACGGTTTTCCAGAGTTCCTGGTAGGTTCGGGCGGCGGCCTTTCGGATTAGCGCCTTGAGCTTCGAGAAGGCCATTTCGATCGGGTTGAGGTCGGGGCTGTATGGCGGCAGGAAGAGGAACCACGCGCCGATGTCGCGCATGGCTTTGGCCGCGCCGGGGCTCTTGTGGCTCGACAGGTTGTCGAGGATGACCACGTCGCCCTCGCGCAATGTAGGCACCAGCTGGGTCTCGACATAAATGTCGAACATCTCGCCATTCATCGCTCCGTCGATCACCCAGGGCGCGTCCAGCCGGTCATGGCGCAGGGCACCGATGAACGTCTGGGTGCGCCAATGCCCGAACGGTGCGTGATCGACCAGGCGCTGCCCGCGCGGAGCCCAGCCGGTGGTCTTGACCATGTTGGTCTTGACCGAGGTTTCGTCAATAAATGCCAGTCTTTCCAGATGCCTGGCCATGAAGGGCTGGCGTTTGCCGATCCAGATGCGGCGCAGGTCGGCCACGTCCTGGCGCTTCTGCTCAAGCGCTTGCAGGTCTTTTTTTGTGTGACAGCCCCAATCTGAGCAGTAGCCGGCCGATGGATGAACGATGCACCTTCACCCCGTGCTCTGCGGCCAGTTCCGCCGTCAATTCGTCAATTGTCAGATCGGGCTGCGCCGCGATCAGCCCAAGGGCGGTCACGGTTGCATGCGTGGTGGCCACGTCATCGTCC
>NZ_JBASXK010000147.1:0-20620 GCF_049276915.1 Aestuariivita sp.
GACGTGTTCGGCGCGGCCTGGCCCGTCGTGGGTATCTTTCTGACCGGCATGGTGATCCTGTGGGCCCTGCCCGGCATGGTCACGCTGATACCGGGGCTGCTGCAATGACCTGGCAGGACTACGACACGGCAACCTCGCATTTCATCGCCTCCTCTGATGATCCCGACTTGCGCCTTTACCTGCGCGCGCATCACGACGCGCCCGAACGCCCGCCTGTCCTGTTCGTGCATGGTGCGACCTATGCCAGCAGGCTTTATGACGTGCCCCATCCGGGCGCGAGCTGGCTCAAGGCCACGGCGGAGGCCGGATATGCCGCCTATGCCCTGGACATTCGCGGATACGGCAATTCCCATGTGGCAGGTCTTGGCGAAAAGCCGTACCCCTATGCCCGTGGCACCGATGCCGTCGCAGATATCACAGATGCCGTGCGGTGGCTGTGCCAGCGCCACAACCGGGATCAAATCGGCTTGGTCGGCGGATCATGGGGGTCGATCACTACCGCCATGTTCGCGTCAGGACCTTCAGGCGCGCAAGTCGCCGCCCTTGTCCTTTACGCTCCGATATTCGCTGAGGCAAATGCAGGATGGCTGTCCTTCCTGAGCGATCCGTCAGATCCGCTGGCATTCAACCCAGCCTTTGACGGTGCCCGCCCTGTCTGCGAAGCCTCAACACGCGACCGCTGGGACGCCGAAATCCCCGCCGGAGAAGACTGGCGCGACGAGGCGGTGTTCCAGGCCCTTGTCCAATCCAGTCTGTCCGATGATCCAAGCGCTGCACACCGAAATCCCCCAGCTTTTCTCGCCCCAAACGGCACGCTTTTGGACCTGTGGGAGGCGTTCAACGCCCGCCCGCTTTATGATCCGTCGCGCATTGCCTGCCCCACTCTGTTGATCCGCGGCGGGGCCGATACCACGTCGACACGGTCTGATGCGTTGGCGCTTTTTGACCGTCTGGCTGCCACACACAAGCGTTATGCCGAACTGGCGAACGGCGCGCATTTCGCCAGCGCAGAACGTCTTGGCCCACAAGTGTTCAATATCGCGAACGCGTTTCTGCACGATTGGGTGAATCCTTAGAACGTTGGCGATTGCCATGCACGTTGATCCAAGATTGCTGTGCGCCCGGATAGAGACCGAATCTAACGGCTACGATCATTCTTTGTTCGTTCAATGGACGTCCGCTTTGGGGAAGCTGCGCCGCAGCACAAATCAATTGAGCTAAGGTCCGGTTTGCCGAAACGTGGAGCGCCTTCCTAAAGAAGGAGAAACTCTTCAGGCTTGCCCCTCCTGCAACGGAAGTCTGGAACCTCCTCGGCGCTTTGTGGAACCGGTTGGCTTTTTGACGAATTATAAGGATCGTGCTGGTGGCGAGCCAGGCTCGTCCAGGTTGCGACCGCGCGCGGTGGATGAAGCCCGTCTGCTTACAAAAGCACCATCCAGTCTGATGAGAGCGACCGATATCCGTGACGTGAGCACGTTTTTCGCGTCGGCGATTGGGAGCGCGGATCATCCAGAAGGTCAGATGATCGTCGTTAATCGCGGTCCGAACGGGACAGGCTACATGCGCTGCCGCAAATGCGAACACGCTGAACCAGCGTCCAGGAACTATTTCGGGTTCGGGCCAGTAGCATCCAAGCATCACGATCCCCGGACCGGAGACCAATGCCCGGTCGAAGAACTGAAAGGGGCGACGGATCTCGCTCACACCTATTCGACAGACATCAGATTGATACGGATAGCCGTCCCGATCGATCCCCCACCATCATCGGCGGATCGGGACGCATGAACGTGTCTGGATCGACGTACTACTCTACACGGGGTTGCGCCGGGGTGATGCTGTTCTGATCGGCCGCCAGCATGTGAAGGATGGCGTAGCTTGCATCAAGACCGCCAAGACGGGCACCGAGGTTAACATCCCCATTCTGCCACCGCTCCAGAGCAGCTTGGACGCCGGACCCACGGGCGACATGCACTTTGTCACCAACAAGAACGGCACCCCATTCACCAAGGAGAGCTTCGGGAACGCGTTCCGCAAAGCCTGCAACGCCGCTGGCGTGAAGAAGTCTGCTCACGGCCTGCGAAAGATCGCCGCCACGCGCGCAGCAGAGGCCGGTGCAACGGTTGCCGAGCTGGAAGCGATGTTCGGTTGGAACGGTGGGCGCATGGCATCGCTGTACACCAAGTCGGCTGATAGACGACGACTCGCGCTGCGCGGCTGGGGCAAAAGCTGAACAAAACAGGCACGCACAAACCCCGCACCCTAATCACAAAACCCCGCACCTTTTTTTCCACTTAAAAACAACGGCTTAGAGCGACGAAAAGCGGGAATGGTGGGTCGTGAGAGACTCGAACTCCCGACATCTTCGGTGTAAACGAAGCGCTCTACCAACTGAGCTAACGACCCGACGGGATGCGTGTACAAAAGTCGGCGCGAGGGCGCAAGTGGCTCTGTGCAGCAAATCGCGTGCCGCGCGCGATTGGCTGGACCGCCCTGATCCGAGACAAGATCGGTGCTGCGACGGCCATGCTGCCAGGGGCGAGATGGCGCGGGACTACATGTCCTGAGCGGGGGCGCGCAATATGGTTTCCTGCCCGTCCCGCAGCGCGTAGACCACGCCCTGCAGGTTGTCCAGGCGATGCATCCGGTCGTCCGGCAGATCCCGAAGAACCGCCCGCGCGACCTGACCCCACAGCCCATGTGCCACGATCACGGTGGGGCGGTCGATTTCGCCCAGCACCGCCTCGATCCGCGCGCGGAACGTCCCGAGACCTTCGCCACCCGGCGCATGGGCAAACATTTCAAGTGCGCTCATCTGTTCGTTCACCAGATCCGGCCAGCGCGCCAGTACGTCCTCATAGTAAAGCCCCTGCCAGTCGCCGGCATGGATCTCCATCAAGCGTGGATCGGTTTCGATGATCTGATCGGGCAAGGCGATTTCGGCCGTGATCCGGGCGCGCGCAAGCGGCGAGACAAGGCATCTTGCGCCGCTGTGCTGCAGGATCGGTGCCATGATCCGGGCCTGTTCACCTGCGTGCCAGCGCCCCAGATCCGTCAGATGTGATTCCATCTGGCCCTGAATACGCCGCACCGCGTTCCATTCGGTTTGGCCGTGGCGCAGAAACCAGATCGGGGGATGTGTCACAACGGCTCCTCAGCGGGCAAGACGGTGTCGGGTAGCGATGGAAAGGGAGGTGGTGGGTGATAAGAGATTTGAACTCCTGACATCTTCGATGTGAACGAAGCGCTCTACCACTGAGCTAATCACCCATCAGTGCGACCGCTATGTAACGGGCGCGCCACGGCCATGCAAGGGGGATAAGCGCTGTTATCCAGCACCGATCCTGCGGGGGTCACCGGTGATTGGGCACCGGCCTCATTCAGCGGCGTGAGCGGGGGTATCTGAGGTATATGTCTCGGGACCGGCAGGCGCGTCTTCTTTGGGTTGGCGTATCCGGCAGACGATGACCGTGCCGTTGGCTTTTTCTTCGCGCCGCGAGATCTTGATCTTGCCCAGCGGACGCAGGTTCAGCTCGCGCCCCTCTGCCATGGCTTCACCCAGAATGGCCAGGGCCGCTTCGATGGCGGGTTTGGCGTCTTTCTTCTTTGCGCCAGAGCGTTCGACCACCAGATCGATCAGCTCTTTCTTGCGCAGTTCGGGCTGGTTGACCACCGCCTCTTTCACCTCGACCAGCTTCGGCGCGACCTTGGCCGCAACCGGGGTTTTGCGCCGGGTGGCGGGCGTGACTTTCGCCTCTGCCGGTTTGTCGGTCTTGGGTTTGGTCTTGCTGCGCGCGGGTGTCGCGCGTTTGGTGCCTGTTTTGGTTGTCATGACTGCTCGCCTTTCGTTTTTATTGCCACGAGCATATCGATGGTTTGTTAAGAATTCCATTAGTTTCGCCGCAAAACGCTCCAAACGCGGTGTTTTTCGACCCGGATGGCGATTCATGCCAGGATCGGTTCTGATCCGCGACATGGCGCAAGCCCAAGGTCGCGCTGACCCGGGAACAGCCCCCCGCGCAACGCACAAAAAAGCCGCCCCCAGGGGGCGGCTTTTTCCGGTTCTGTCTGCCCAAGGTCAGTGCGCTGTGGCCCCTGCCCCTTCGCTCGTCACTTTGGCTGCCGCTGCCGCTGCGGCTTCTTCTGCCGCCTCATCCCAGACAATCGGCTCGGGCGCTCTCACAAGTGCCAGTTTCAGCACTTCCGAGACATGGGACACAGGGATGATCTCCAACCCTTCCTTGACGTTGTCCGGGATCTCGGGGAGGTCTTTTTCATTCTCCTCGGGAATGAGGACCGTCTTGATCCCGCCGCGCAGCGCCGCCAGCAGTTTCTCTTTCAAACCGCCAATCGGCATGGCGTTGCCACGCAGGGACACCTCGCCCGTCATGGCGATGTCCTTGCGCACGGGGATCCCCGTCAGGACCGACACGATCGATGTGACCATCGCCAGACCGGCCGAGGGACCGTCCTTGGGCGTGGCCCCGTCCGGCACGTGCACGTGAATGTCCCATTTCTCGAACTGGGGCGGTTTGACTCCGATGCTGGGGCTGATCGAACGCACATACGAACTGGCCGCGTCGATGGATTCCTTCATCACATCACCCAGCTTGCCCGTGGTCTTCATTCGACCCTTGCCCGGCAGGCGCAGCGCTTCGATGCTCAGCAGTTCGCCGCCCACCGATGTATAGGCCAGCCCGGTGACGACACCGACCTGATCCTCTTTCTCGGCCAGACCAAAGCGATACTTCGCGACACCAAGGAAATCCGATATATTTTCGGATGTTACGACAACTTCCTCAACCTCTTTGCGCACGATCTTGGTCAACGCCTTACGCGCCACCTTGGCGATTTCACGCTCCAGATTCCGCACCCCCGCCTCGCGGGTATAGGTGCGGATGATCGTCTTGAGCGCGTCATCCGTCAGCTCGAACTCACCCTTCTTCAGGCCGTGGTTCTTGATCTGCTTGGCGATCAGATGCTGCTTGGCGATCTCGTGCTTTTCATCCTCGGTATAACCGGCCAGAGGAATGATCTCCATCCGATCCAGCAAAGGTCCGGGCATGTTGTACGAGTTCGACGTGGTCAGGAACATCACGTTGCTGAGGTCATACTCCACCTCAAGATAGTGATCCACGAATGTGGAGTTCTGTTCCGGATCCAGCACCTCCAGCATGGCCGACGCGGGATCGCCCCGGAAATCCTGACCCATCTTGTCGATTTCATCAAGCAAGATCAAAGGGTTGGTCGTCTTTGCCTTTTTCAGCGCCTGAATGATCTTGCCCGGCATCGACCCGATATAGGTCCGACGGTGTCCGCGGATCTCGCTTTCGTCACGCACGCCGCCAAGGCTGATGCGGATGAACTCGCGCCCGGTTGCCTTGGCCACGGATTTCCCAAGCGAGGTCTTGCCCACACCGGGAGGGCCGACCAGACACATGATCGGGCCTTTCATCTTCTTCGAGCGCTGCTGAACCGCCAGATACTCCACGATCCGTTCCTTGACCTTCTCAAGGCCATAGTGATCGTCATCCAGAACCTTCTGCGCCAGGGCAAGATCCTTCTTCACGCGGGATTTCGTGCCCCACGGGATCGACAGCATCCAGTCCAGATAATTGCGCACGACGGTTGCCTCGGCGCTCATCGGGCTCATGTTCTTGAGCTTTTTGAGCTCGGCATCGGCCTTTTCCTTGGCCTCTTTGGACAGCTTGGTCTTGGCGATGCGCTCTTCCAGCTCGGCAATTTCGCCTTCGCCCTCTTCGCCATCACCCAATTCGCGCTGAATGGCCTTCATCTGCTCATTCAGGTAATACTCGCGCTGGGTCTTTTCCATCTGCGTTTTCACGCGCGTCTTGATCTTTTTCTCGACCTGCAGAACGCTCATTTCGCCCTGCATCAGACCATAGACCTTCTCCAGCCGCTCCGAGATCGACAGCGTCTCCAGAAGCTCCTGCTTCTGGTGCACCTCGATGCCCAGATGACCCGATACGAGATCGGCAAGCTTGGACGGTTCGCTGGTTTCGCCGACAGCCGACAGCGCCTCTTCGGGGATGTTCTTGCGAACTTTTGCATAGCGCTCGAATTCAGCACCCACCGTGCGCACCAAGGCTTCGGTGGTGGTCACATCGCCGGGCATTTCGCTCAGATATTCGGCGCGCGCCTCAAAGAAACTGTCGTTTTCCAGAAACTCCGTGATCGCGACCCGTGCCTGACCTTCGACCAGCACCTTGACGGTGCCATCGGGCAGCTTGAGCAGTTGCAGCACATTGGCCAGCACACCAGAGCGATAGATGCCGTCCGTGTCCGGATCATCCATGCCGGGATCAATCTGGCTGGAAAGCAGGATCTGCTTGTCATCGGACATCACCTCCTCCAGAGCGCGGACCGATTTCTCCCGACCGACGAAAAGCGGAACGATCATGTGGGGAAATACCACGATGTCGCGCAACGGCAGGACCGGGTAGGATGCATTCAGGGGTTCTTGCATGCTCTTTCCTTATCTTTGGCAAGACAGCCCTGTCCCTCTCTGAGGCAACCTGCACCGTCTCCATACAGAGTTCATTAACTGTGGCTCCAACGTGCCTGTTTCAAGCCAGCTCTGTCACAAACAATGCCTGTGCCAGTTTGCGGGCGCAATCGGACAATCGCTGCCCGGCAGAACTTTCTTGTGCAAAACTGCGAAGAATTTTCAGATCCACGCCGGGACAGCCGCATTTCCGGGCATGGTGATTTGGCCCGGGCGACCTTGCACGGATCGCTGCACCGGGCACAGGTCATGTCCCGGCGGATACACGATCCTAGAGCGGATCAATATCACCCTGCTCGCGGTCACGATGAAACGCCGCCTGCCAGGCGACAAAGCCACCTGCGGCGATTGCCTCCCGCATTCCGGCCATGAGATCCTGATAATACTGCAGGTTATGCCATGTGAGCAGCATCGAGCTGATAATCTCCTGCGACCGGAACACATGATGCAGATAGGCGCGCGAATACCTCTGGCACGCGGGGCAGGCACAGTTTTCATCCAAGGGACGCGGATCATCCATGTGACGCGCGTTCTTGATGTTCAGCACTCCCAGACGGGTAAAAACCTGCCCCGTCCGCCCCGACCGGGACGGCAAGACGCAATCCATCATGTCAATGCCCCGCGCCACGGCACCGACAATGTCATCGGGCTTGCCCACGCCCATCAGATAGCGTGGCTTGTCGGCGGGCAGTTGCCCCGGCGCATAGTCAAGGCAGCCAAACATGGCCTGCTGCCCCTCGCCCACGGCCAGACCGCCCACGGCATACCCGTCAAAGCCGATCTCCTTCAATGCCCCGGCGCTCTCGGCGCGCAGGTCTTCCTCCAGCCCGCCTTGCTGGATCCCGAACAGCGCGTGACCGGGTCTGTCTCCGAATGCGTCGCGAGACCGCCTGGCCCAGCGCATCGACAGACGCATGCTGTCGGCGATGCGGTCACGGTCAGCCGGCAAAGCGGGGCATTCGTCAAAACACATCACAATGTCCGACCCCAGCAAACGCTGAATTTCCATAGACCGTTCCGGGGTCAACGCATGTTTGGACCCGTCAATGTGGGATTTGAACGTCACGCCCTCTTCAGTCAGCTTGCGCAGATCGGCCAGGCTCATCACCTGGAACCCGCCGCTATCAGTCAGGATCGGGCCGGACCAGTTCATGAATTTGTGCAAACCGCCCAAGCGGTCGATCCGCTCTGCCGTGGGTCTCAGCATCAGATGATAGGTATTGCCCAGCAAGATATCCGCACCCGTCGCAGCCACGCTTTCGGGCATCATCGCCTTGACCGTGGCAGCGGTACCGACCGGCATGAAGGCGGGCGTGCGGATCTCGCCCCGCGTCGTGCGGATCACCCCACGACGTGCGTTGCCATCGCGGTTGAGCAGTTGGAATTCGAACTCTGCCGGAGTAATCGTCATGCCTGCGCCTTCCCTCAGTGTCGTCGTCTTCTGCGCCAAAACGCCCGCTTTGCCAAGGAGTCACCATGTCAGAAATATCCGCGTTCAAACCCCTCACCTTCGGGTGGGAGGAGTGGGTCGCATTGCCCGACCTTGGCCTGCCGGCCATAAGCGCAAAGGTCGACACGGGCGCGCGCACCTCTGCGCTGCATGCCTATGACATCGAAGTCTTCGGCTCTGCCGACACGCCCAAAGTCCGATTCATGGTCCATCCCGTGCCCGGCCAGACCCAGCCGGCGATTCCCTGCTCGGCCCCGCTGATCGACCGGCGCGAAATCACCTCCTCCAATGGCGAGCGCGAGATGCGCTATGTCATCGCGACAACGCTGATGGTGAATGACCAATGCTGGCCCATCGAGGTGACATTGACCAACCGCTCAGGCATGACCAGCCGCATGCTGCTGGGCCGACAGGCGCTGACCGACCACATCTCGATCTCGCCCACCGAACGGCATCTGCAGCCTGAGCTCGACTATGACGTGTATCACTCCAGCGACATGCACCACGCCGCCCCCAAACGCGCGTTGCGCATCGCCGTGCTCAGCCGCGAGGACAATTACTCCACCAATCGCCTCGTCGCCGAAGGCGAAGCACGCGGCCATACCGTCGAAGTCATCGACACCACGCGCTGCTACATGACCATCAACGCCCTTGCCCCCGAAGTGCATTACGATGGCAAACGCCTGCCGCGCTATGACGCGGTCATTCCCCGCATCGGAGCCTCGATCACCCCCTATGGCACCGCCGTGATCCGCCAGTTCGAAACCATCGGCACCTATTGCGTGAACGGCAGCGCCGGCATCACCGCCAGCCGCGACAAGCTGCACGCCCATCAGGTGCTTGCCAGCCGTCAGATCGGCATGCCGGTTACCGCCTTTGCCGCCTCGCCCAAGGATACCGGCAACCTGATCGGCCTTGTGGGCAGCGCCCCGCTGATCGTCAAACTGCTGGAATCAACCCAAGGCAAAGGCGTCGTGCTGGCCGAAACCAAGAAAGCCGCCGAAAGCGTGATCTCGGCGTTTCGCGGCCTCAAGGCCAATTTCCTTGTCCAGCAATTCGTCAAGGAAGCCGCAGGCGAGGACATCCGCTGCCTTGTCATCGGCTCCAAGGTCGTCGCCGCGATCAAACGCACCGGAGCGGATGGCGATTTCCGCTCGAACCTGCATCAGGGCGGCACGGCAAGAACCGCCCGCATCACAAAGGCCGAACGCGAAACCGCCCTGCGCGCGGCAAGGGCCTTCGGGCTGAACATGGCGGGCGTCGACCTGTTGCGCTCGGATGACGGGCCAAAGGTGCTCGAGGTCAACTCATCCCCGGGCTTCGAGGGCGTCGAGGCCGCGACCGGCAAGGACATCGTGGCGCGCCTTTATGAAGAAATCGAACTGCGCGTCCGCCCGCGCCCTGCAATCCGGCGCAAGGCAGGCCGCAAATCCGCCTAGGACGACTTGGGGCCGCAGGCTCTGGACGCTTGCGCCGCCTTTCCCTATACATTCACTCAGGAAATATGCGAGGCCGTCATGAACCAGTCCATTGAACCGCTCGAAGGTGCGCCGCTGATTGCGCCATCATCCACCGATCATCCGCTCTATGAGCAGATCGTCGAAGCGTGCAGGTCGGTCTTCGACCCGGAAATCCCGGTCAATATCTACGAGTTGGGCCTTGTCTACACGATCGACATCAATGACGAGAACGAAGTGCGCGTCATCATGACCCTGACCGCACCCGGCTGTCCCGTCGCCGGAGAAATGCCGGGTTGGGTCGCCGATGCGGTGGAACCGATTCCCGGCGTGAAACATGTGGATGTGGAACTCACCTGGGAACCGCCCTGGGGCATGGACATGATGTCGGATGAAGCCCGCCTCGAACTGGGCTTCATGTAAGACGCGGCAACGCGCGCAAACATCCGCCCATAGGCCCCCTGCCATCCGCACGGGGCCTTTTTTCTTGCCCAGCCGCGCCCGTTTATCCACAGACCCGTCATGCAGGCGTAACAAAATCATCACGCCGCCATCATCAGACTGTCGTGTTCAGCCCCCATCACCGATCACATATCGCAACCTGACCGGAGAACCCCGATGCGTTTCGTTTCAGCCTGTGCCTTCGCGCTGCTCGCCCCCGCCCTGGCCCCCAGTTTCGCCCTCGCCAATGGCCCCGCCATATATTACGGCCCGCGCCCCGCCTTCCTGATCGACAAGCTGCCCGAGGGTGAGCTGAAATCCAAACTGCAAAGCTGCGCAGGCCAGACCCCGGCAAAGTCGGATTTCTCCATCGGCCACCGGGGTGCGCCGCTGCTGTTTCCCGAACATACCGTTGAATCCAACCTGGCGGCGGCTCGCATGGGGGCTGGCATCCTTGAATGCGACGTCACATTCACCGGCGATCTGGAACTGGTCTGCCGCCATGCCCAGAACGATCTGCACACCACGACCGACATCCTGCTCAGCGATCTGGCGGACACCTGCATCGTGCCCTTCTCGCCGGCCAGTGGCGACACCCCCGCCAGCGCAGAATGCCGCACCTCCGAACTGACGCTCGCGCAGTTTCGCACATTGACGCCAAAGATGGACAGTTCGGACAAGACCGCCACCACCCCCGAGGCCTATCAGGGCGGCATCGCAGGCTGGCGCACCGATCTCTATACGCAGGGCACCACCCTGATGACCCATGCCGAGTCCATCGAGCTTTTCCGCTCTCTGGGCGCGAAATTCACCCCCGAACTCAAGACCCCCTCGGTCGAGATGCCCTTCAACGGGTTCAGCCAAGAGGACTATGCCCAGAAGCTGGTCGATGAATACAAGGCCGCAGGCGTGCCCGCCTCCGATGTCTGGCTGCAAAGCTTCAACCTCGAAGATGTGCAATACTGGATCAAGGCCGAACCCGAATTTGGCGCGCAAGCGGTCTATCTTGTCGATCACTATGACACCCAGCCCGGTTTCAACCCGCAGGATCCGGCCACATGGCCCCTGCCTCTGGCCGAGTATGCCGCGATGGGCGTGACCTATATCGCCCCTCCGCTCTGGGTGCTGGTGGCCACCGAAAACGGCAGGATCGTGCCCTCTGTCTGGGCACAGGAAGCCCGGGCCGCAGGCCTCGACATCATCACGTGGACGCTGGAACGCTCCGGCCCGCTTGCCAATGGCGGCGGCTGGTACTTCCAGACCATCACCGAGGCAACCACCCATGACGGCGTCTATTTCGAACTGCTTGACGTGCTGGCGCAGGACGTCGGCGTGGTGGGCGTGTTTTCCGACTGGCCAGCCACAGTGACCTATTACGCGAACTGCATGGGCCTTTGACTCCCCCTGAGCCATCCCCCGGCACCAGGCCCATCCTGACCGCCCGGTTGAAAAACCGGGCGGGCTTTTGTCATCCGCCCCGAACGCCCCCCTTGAGCCGCGCGCCCTGCCGCATTAGATTGGTAGCAAAGGAGATCCGCTCATGTTCGGCATTCCAGGCAAACAAGCCGTCACACTGACCGATCGCGCCACGGCGCAGATCGTCAAGCTGATGGAAAAGGACGGCCACTCGGGCCTGCGCATCGGCATCAAGAAAGGTGGCTGTGCGGGCATGGAATATACCATGGAATATGTCGCCGATCAGGATCCCAATGACGAGGTCGTGGAACAGGACGGCGCGCGGGTGATGATCGCCCCGATGGCGCAGATGTTCCTGTTCGGCACGCAAATCGACTATGAAACCAGCCTGCTGGAATCCGGGTTTCGCTTCAACAACCCCAATGTGGCAGATGCCTGCGGCTGCGGTGAATCGATCAAGTTCAAGGACGTGGACGCCCTGAGCGCAGAACGCGCCACCGGCAGCTGAGCCCCGCGCGCCCCGGCGCTCGGCCCCGCAAGCGTCCGGACCGGCCTGCCTGCATTCCCCATCAGGACAACATGCCTGACCAATCGCGATTGTCTGACTTCCGGCGTGGTGATACCACGGTGGGTGACATGACACGGGGGGATGGGCATGAGACGCAAACTTGCCGCGGGCAACTGGAAGATGCACGGGCTGACAGACAGCCTGAGCCAGATCGACAGCCTCGCAGCCGCGCATCCCGCCCCCCGCGTCGATATCCTGATCTGTCCCCCCGCCCCGCTGATCGAACGCGCCTTCCGGCGCGCCTCGGGCCATGCCATCGCGATTGGCGGACAGGATTGCCAAACTGCCAGATCCGGGGCCCATACCGGCGATATCTCGGCTGCCATGCTGAAAGATGCCGGGGCCAGCCATGTGATCCTTGGCCACTCCGAACGCCGCGCCGATCACGGCGAAACCGATGAGGTGGTCCGGGCCAAGGCCCGCACCGCTCTCGCCGAAGATCTCATCGTGATCATTTGCCTTGGCGAAAGCCGCGCCCAGCGCGAAAGCGGCACCACTCTCGACATCATCTCGCAACAGATGGCAGGCTCCATCCCCGACGATATCACACCGGACCGCGTGGTGATCGCATATGAACCCGTCTGGGCCATCGGCACCGGCCTGACACCGACCCCCGGTCAGATCGAAGAGGTTCACGGCCACATCCGCGCCCACCTGACCGAGCGTTTCGGCTTGCAGACCGCCGAGGCGATCCGCCTTCTCTATGGCGGCTCGGTCAAAGCCGCCAACGCCGCCGAGATCTTCGCCATTGCCAATGTCGACGGTGCCCTTGTCGGCGGGGCCAGCCTCACGGCCGAGGAGTTCTCGCCCATCATCACCGCCCTTGAGGCCTCCTGATCTTCTTCTTGCTGACAAATACGGATCCCGCCGCCCGCCGCACAGCCGACCCCCGACATCACGGGCACACCCCATGCAGCATCTGAACCAATCCCCCACCGATCCCGCCTTCGTTCAGGATCCCTATCCGTTCTACACCCGCGCACGCGCCGCCGGTGATCTGATCTGGTGGGAGGACTACGCCATGCCCGCCGCCACCAGCCACGCCGCGGTACACGCGCTCTTGCGCGACAAACGCTTCGGGCGCGAAAAACCCGCCGAACTGCGCGCCCCCCTCGCCGATCACCTCGCCCCGTTCTGGCAGGTCGAGCAGCACTCGATGCTGGACGCCGAACCCCCGCGCCACACCCGCCTGCGCGCACAGGTGCTGCGCGCCTTCACCTCGCGCCGCATCGCCGCCTTCGCGCCCGAGATCGAAACGCTCTGCGATCAGCTGATCGACGCTTTCCCGTCCACCCCCTTCGATCTGCTCCCAGCCTATTGCACGCGCATCCCCGTGGTGATCATCGCGCGGCTTCTGGGCGTGCCCGAAGACGACGCCGACCAGCTGCTGGCCTGGTCTCATGCCATGGTCGCGATGTATCAGGCCAACCGCAGCCGCCAGACCGAAGACAGCGCCGCGCAGGCCGCAGCCGAATTCGCCGCCTATCTGCGCCGCCATATCGCCGCCAGACAGCGCGCGCCCGGCGATGATCTGCTCTCCACCCTGACGCAGGCCGCCGCCGATGGCGCACTGCTGTCCGAGGACGAGCTCATCGGCACCGCCATCCTGCTGCTCAACGCCGGCCATGAGGCAACCGTGCACAGCCTCGCCAACGCCGTGCCCTGCCTGCTGGCCCATGATGACCTGCACACCGCGCTCGCCCCCGAACATATCGCCGCCACCGCTGAAGAGCTGATGCGCCTGGACCCGCCGCTTCATCTGTTCACGCGCTTTGCCTATGAGGACGTCACCCTGTTCGGCCACAGCTTCAAACGTGGAGACGAGGTGGCGCTGCTCCTGGCCTCGGCCAATCGCGACCCCTCAGCCTGGAGCGCGCCGGATCGGTTCGACCCCAACCGCCTACAGAAAACCCACCACAGCTTTGGTGGCGGGCTACATTTCTGCGTCGGCGCGCCACTGGCCCGGCTTGAGATGCAGATCGCCCTGCCCCGTCTGTTCGCGCGCTGCCCCGATCTGCGCCTGACCGCGAAAGTGACATATGGCGACACCTATCACTTCCACGGGTTGACCCGGCTGATGGTCACGCGCTGAGGTCTCAGCCCGCCAGGGGCAGCATGGTGGTGGATTTGATCTCTTCCATGGACAACAGCGCGGTGACGTTGAAAATCCGCACTTCGGAAATCAGCGCCTGGTAAAAGTCGTCATAGGCACGCGCATTCTGCACCCGCACCTTCAGGATATAGTCGATATCACCCGCCAGCCGGTGCGCCTCCTGTACCTCGGGGCGCGCGCGCAGGGCCGATAGGAACTTGCCCTGCCAGTCCGCATCATGTTCAGAGGTGCGGATCAACACAAAGAAACAGGCCTCGAATCCCAGCGCCTCGGCATCCAGCACAACCGTGGTCTGCCCGATCACCCCGGCCTCGCGCAATTTGCGGATTCGGTTCCACACCGGCGTCTTGGACGAGCCGACAGCCTTGGCGATCTCATCCAGGGATTGGCCTGCGTCGCGCTGCAGCTCCGCCAGAATTTTCCGATCTGTCTCATCAATCCGAACCGACATTCGCGATTTCCCTATGCAATGAGGTTTCCGTTCCAACTGTGGCGTCATTTAGAACATATGTCCTTATTTGAGCAAGGGGATAGCATCATATCAGAAAAATTTCCTATATCTGACCCAACAGGAACCGAAACAGGGCGAGGTCCCATGCAGCACTTTCCGATCTTTCTTGCGGTGGCGGGTCGCCGCATCATCCTGTCGGGTGGCGGGGATGCGGCACTGGCCAAACTGCGCCTTCTGTTCAAGACCCAAGCCCATATCACCGTCTTCGCGCCCCGCCCGGATGCGCAGATCGAAACCTGGGCGGGCGAGGGTCGCCTCAGGCTGATCCGGCGCGCACTCGAACCGGGCGATGCGCTCTGCGCCGTTCTGTTTTACGCAGCCGACGAAGATGACGCCGAAGACGCACGCACCGTGGCGCTGGCCCGTGCGGATGGCGCGCTCACCAATATCGTGGACAATCTGGGCGACAGCCAGTTCATCACCCCCGCCATCGTCGATCGTGACCCCGTTACTATCGCCATCGGCACCGAAGGTGCCGCCCCGGTTCTGGCACGCGCCATCAAGGCCGATCTGGAAGAGAAACTGCCCAGCCAGCTTGGCACCCTGGCCCGCATCGGCAAGACCTTTCGCAAGGCAGCCGACGCGCTGCCCTTTGGCCGCCCGCGCCGGGATTTCTGGCGCGCCTATTACTTTGATGCCGGCCCCAAGGCGATTGCCGCGGGCGAAGACGCGGTGCAGCCCGCACTTGAATCCTTGCTGCACACACATCTCAACACTCCCCGGCGCGAGGGGCATGTGGCCTTTGTCGGTGCCGGTCCGGGTGATCCGGAATTGCTCACGCTCAAGGCACGCCGGGCACTGGATGAGGCGGATGTGATCATCCATGACCGCCTGATCGCTCCGGAAATCCTTGAGCTGGCGCGCCGCGAAGCGGTGATGATCGACGCCGGAAAAGAGGGCTTTGGCCCCTCGATGACCCAAAGCGATATCAACGCGCTGATCGTCGAGCATGGCCGCAGCGGCGCGCAGGTCGTGCGGCTCAAAGGCGGCGATGCCACCCTGTTTGGCCGTCTGTACGAAGAAATCGAGGCGGTCGAGGCCGCGGGTATCGCCTGGCATATCGTGCCGGGGATCACCGCTGCTTCGGCGGCGGTCGCTTCCATCGGGCAGTCTCTGACAAAACGGGGGCGCAATGCCTCGGTGCGATTTCTCACCGGACATGACATGAAGGGCTTTGCCGATCACGACTGGAAAACCCTGGCCGCCCCCGGTCAGGTGGCCGCGATCTATATGGGCAAGAAGGCCGCGCGCTTCATTCAGGGCCGCCTGATGATGCACGGGGCCGCCCTCAGCACCCCCGTGACGGTGATCGAAAACGCATCCCGCCCCGATCAGCGCGTGCTTGAAACCACGCTGGCCGCCCTGCCTGCCGACCTGAGTGACGCGCAGATGTCCGGGCCCGCCCTTACCTTTCTCGGGCTGTCCCCGCGCGCCGCTCTGGCGACGCAGCTGCCCGGCGAACTTCAGTTTGAGGAAGCTCTGTAATGTCCCGCCCCTTTGCCCCGAAGGTCGTCACCGCCAATCATCTGCTGGACGGTGATGTGATCTACCTCGCCGCCAATGACAATTGGGTGCGCGATCTGGAAGACGCCGATGTGCTTTATGACGAAGCCGACGCACAACTGCGCCTGCTTCTGGCCCAATCCCAACCCCAGGTCGTGGTCGGCGCCTATCTGGTGGATGTGACCCCCGGCAGGAGCGGCCCGCAACCGACCCATTTCCGCGAAGATTTCCGCCGTACCGGCCCCTCCAACTATGCCCACGGCAAACAAGAGGCGCAGAGTGATGTATAACTACAGCGAATTTGACAGCGCATTTCTGGCTGAACGCAACGCGCAGTTCCGCGCCCAGGTCGAACGGCGCATTTCCGGCGCTCTGACCGAAGACGAGTTCAAGCCCTTGCGCCTGATGAACGGGCTCTATCTGCAGCTGCATGCCTATATGCTGCGCGTGGCCATTCCCTATGGCACGCTCAACAGCGCCCAGATGCGCCAACTCGCCCTGCTGGCCGAGAAATGGGACAAGGGCTATGGCCATTTCACCACCCGGCAGAACATCCAGTTCAACTGGCCCAAACTGCGCGATGTGCCCGATATGCTGGACGCGCTGGCCAAAGTCGGCATGCATGCGATCCAGACCTCGGGCAATACGATCCGCAACGTGACCGCGGATCATTTCGCCGGAGCCGCGGCGGATGAGGTGACCGACCCGAGACCCTATGCCGAGCTGATCCGCCAATGGTCGACCGATCACCCCGAGTTCCAGTTTCTTGGTCGCAAGTTCAAGATCGCCGTAACCGGTGCCGAGGCAGACCGCGCCGTCATCCGCGCCCATGACATCGGATTGCAGATCGTGACCCGCGACGGCGCGACCGGCTTCCGCGTCATCGTGGGCGGCGGTCTGGGGCGCACGCCGATGATCGGAAAAACCATCCGCGAGTTTCTGCCCGAAGCCGATCTGCTGCCCTATCTGGAGGCGATCCTGTCGGTCTACAACCTGCTGGGCCGGCGCGACAACAAGTACAAGGCACGCATCAAGATCACCGTGCATGAGACCGGCATCGATGAGATCCGCCGCATGGTCGACGCGCGTTTCGTGGCGCTGCGCGCGACCTTCTCGGGGGTCGATCAGCTCGAACTTGCCAGAATTGTGCCCATGTTCGCCCCGCCAGAGTTTGTACAAAACGACCAATCCGCCTTTGAAACCGCGTACAAAACGGACAATATCTTCCGCAGCTGGGCAGATACCAACCTGTCGGCCCATCGCGCCGAGGGCTATGCGATCGTGTCGATTTCGCTCAAGGCACACGGCGCGACCCCCGGCGATGCCACCGCTGAGCAGATGCGCGTGATGGCCGATCTGGCCGAGGCCTATGGCCATGACGAGCTGCGCATCAGCCATGAGCAGAACGTGATCCTGCCCCATGTCCACAAATCCCACCTGCCCGCAATCCATTCAAAACTAAGGGAAAACGGGCTTGCCACGGCCAATATCGGCCTGATCTCGGACATCATCGCGTGCCCCGGCATGGACTATTGCGCCCTCGCCACGGCCCGCTCGATCCCCATCGCCCAGGAGATCGCAACGCGCTTTGATGAGCTGAAACTCGAACACCAGATCGGCGAGCTGAAGATCAAGATCTCGGGCTGCATCAACGCCTGCGGCCACCACCACGTCGCCCACATCGGCATCCTGGGCCTCGACCGCGCCGGCGTCGAGAACTACCAGATCACGCTGGGCGGGGACGCCACCCAAACCGCCGCGATTGGCGAGAGGGCCGGCCCCGGCTTTTCATCCGATCAGATCATTCCGGCCATTGAGCGGCTGGTCTATGCCTATCTCGATCTGCGCAGCTCGCCCGATGAGACGTTCCTGCAAAGCTATCGCCGCCTTGGCCTTTCGCCCTTCAAAGCCGCGCTTTACCCGGCGGATGCGGTGGCCGCGGAATGACGTACAGCCCGGCGCTTTTCGGTGCTCACGATCCGGCCCCGGAAGGGCCCGATGACCTGCGTGTGCAGCGTGAAAGGCAGATCGCCACGCTGAACGCGGCCTACCGCCATCACAGCGCGACAGATGTGCTCAAGGGCGCGCTGAGCGCCTTGGGCAACACCACGCTGGTGTCCTCGTTCGGTGCGGAATCCGTGGTGCTGCTCCACATGGTGGCGGTGAGCAACAAACATCTGCCGATCCTCTTCATCGACACCCAGATGCTGTTTACCGAAACGCTGGTCTATCAACAGGAACTGACCGAGAGACTGGGGTTGAGCAACGTGCAGATCATCCGTGCGCAAGACAGTGCCGCGCGTGATCCGGACGGAACGCTGCATCGGCAAGACACCGACGCCTGTTGCGTATTGCGCAAGACACGACCTCTTGAGGACGCGCTTGCGCCCTATGACTCGTGGATCACGGGGCGCAAGCGTTTCCAGTCGGGCACACGCGCCGCGCTTGAGTTCTTTGAACTGGAAGAGGCGACGCTTCGGATCAAGATCAACCCGCTGGCCCATTGGGCACCTGCGGATGTGACGGCATATATGGAAGAAAACCGCCTGCCCCGGCATCCGCTGGTGGCACAAGGATATCCGTCGATCGGCTGCGCGCCCTGCACGTCGCCGGTGAAGATCGGAGAAGACCCCCGCGCCGGTCGCTGGCGTAACCAGGGCAAAGAGGAATGCGGCATTCATTTCGTGAATGGCCGCGCGGTTCGAATTGGAGCATCAACATGAGCATCATCGTCACCGATACCGGGTTTCAGCCCGACGACTGGCAAGACGGCTTTCCCACGCAAAGCCAGGCGGCAAATGACGTCAACTCGCTGGATGTTCCGTCGGATGCCAATCCTGACGCGATTGCGCTGACGGCGGGCTTGTGCATGATCCGCGTCGATTTTCCCAGCTTCGCCGATGGGCGCGGCTTTACGATCGCGCGTCAGTTGCGCCTGCGTGGATTCACGGGTCGTCTCAGGGCCAAGGGGCATGTCCTGTCGGATCAATACGCCATGGCGCGGCGATCGGGCTTTGACGAAGTCGAGATTTCCGACGACATCGCAGCGCGTCAACCCGAGGCAGATTGGCTGGCGCGGGCGAATTGGCGCGCGCATGATTATCAGGCGCGTCTGCGCGGCTAGGCCCCGCCCCGGGCGGCCATAACATCGCAGAGCGCCCCAAAGCGCTTTTCTTGATCCAGATCACAGCTTAAAGAGGGTGGGCATGTGTAAACATGCCCTGACACAAACCATGACAGAGCACCGCCCCGTGACCGAAGCCTCACCCGTGAAAATGCCCACCCTGCCTGATTCCCAGACTGTGACAGAGGTCACGCACTGGACGGACCGTCTGTTTTCTTTCCGTGTGACGCGCCCCGCATCGCTGCGTTTCCGCTCGGGTGAGTTCGTGATGATTGGCCTGATGGGCGATCCGGACCCCGAGACCGGCAAGCAAAAGCCGCTGCTGCGCGCCTATTCAATCGCCTCGCCTGCGTGGGACGAAGAGCTCGAGTTCTATTCGATCAAGGTGCAGGATGGCCCACTGACATCGCGCCTTCAGCATATCCAGCCCGGGGATGAGATCATCCTGCGCCCCAAACCCGTGGGCACGCTGGTGCATGATGCGCTTTTGCCGGGCAAACGTATCTGGTTCTTTGCGACCGGCACGGGCTTTGCACCCTTTGCCTCGCTGCTGCGCGAGCCACAAACCTATGAAGACTACGAAGAAGTCATCATCACCCATACCTGCCGTGAGGCCGGAGAGCTGGAATATGGCCGCAAGCTGATCGAAGACCTGAAAAGCGATGATATGATGATCGAGCTTTTGGGGCAGGAAAACCTCGACAAGATCAAGTATTATCCGACCACCACACGCGAACCGAGCGCCAAGATGGGCCGGATCACGGATCTGATCCGCTCGGGCGAGGTCTATACCGATCTGGATGTCGAGCCGATCTGCCCCGACAATGACCGCGCGATGATTTGCGGCAACCTGGCCTTCAATCTTGAACTGAAAGCCATGCTGGAAGAGTTCGGCCTTGAAGAAGGCGCGAATTCGAACCCACGGCATTACGTTGTGGAAAAGGCGTTTCTTGACTGAACCTTTGGGGGATGTGCCCTTCAGTGCCATGTGACCGCGCCCAAGGCGCGGCCACGATTTTCGAAAACCCCGATTACAGACCCAGAGCGTTTTTGACCTGCTCCAAAACCTGCGGCAGCAGTTCGGGATTGTTGCGCGCCTGCTCCACGCCGGCCTTGAGCGTTGTTTTCTGCACCGCGTCCAGATTCGAAGTATCAATCAAGCTGACGACCTGATCATAATCAAACCCCTCGGCCGTCAGAACTGCCGCGCTTTCAGTCGAGCCAGTCGCCGCATCTGTCAGCGACTGAACAGCCCCTGTAACAGCATCACTTACCGCACTTGCGGCCTGGTCCGCGGCCTGTGATGCGGACTGAGCGGCCTCGGAGGCGGCTTGCGCGGCATTGTCCACGGCTTCTTGGGCGGTGGCCGCGGCTTGGGCTGCTGCGGCTTCTGCGGCAGCTGCGGCCTCTTCAGCGGCGGCGGCAGCTTCTGCAGCGGCGGCCTCGGCTGCGGCTTTGGCTTCGGCTTCGGCTTTGGCCGCGGCTTCTTCTGCGGCTTGCGCAGCCGCCTGTGC
>NZ_JBASXK010000148.1:0-2025 GCF_049276915.1 Aestuariivita sp.
CTCGGCAAGGTTCACTATGATGCCCTCGCCATAGGGGCCAAGATCCACGACCTCGATCGGCCCGGGCTGGTCATGCGACACGGCAAGCGGTCGGGCCGCGTCTGGCTATACCGCCACACCGATCCGATCAGCGGCAAAAAGGTCGAGACACAATTCGGCAGCTATCCCGCCCTCGGGATCGCCGATGCCCGACAGCAATGGGGCGAGATGCGCGACGCCGTGCAGGCAGGCCAATCCGCGCGCCCGCAGGCACCCACGACAGGCGCGATGACCATGGCCGATCTGGTGGGCAAATATCTCACCGAATACGCTCAGCCAACCAAGCGGTCATGGCGGATGGATGAGACCTATCTGACCCGCCACATCGTTCCGCATTATGGCACCCTGCCCGCGACCGAATTCACCGCCGACCATGTGCGATCAATACTGACCTCGATCTGGGCCACCGCCCCGCGCGAGGCAGAAAAGATCCGCGGCGTGATTTCCTCCATGTTCAACGTGGCGACCAGAGGCAGCCGCAAGATCGGCAACCTGTCGGGCCAGACATGGCTTCCGCCCACCACGGTCAACCCAACAACAGCCGTGCTCCTGCCTCAGCGCACCACAGAAAGCCACACACCCACGGATCGGGAACTGACTGTGCTGCTGCGCGCCCTGCCCGCTGAGGGCGATCTGGGAGAGGCGATCCTGCTGCAGGCCCAGACGTGTGCCCGCGTGACCGAGGTGGCCGCCCTGCCCTGGTCCGAGCTGGATCTGGATGCCGGGACATGGTTGCTCCCCGCCGCCCGATCGAAGAATGGGCGCGCTCACCTGGTCATGCTGTCCCGGCAGTCCTGCGCCCTGCTGAAGGCCCGCAAGGCGGGACCGGCGGGCAAGACCCCCTTTGTATTCCCCGGCGCGCGCCACGCGGACCACATCACGCGCAACAGCGTCGGCAAGGCCATGAGCCGCATCCGCAAGGTAGAGAACTTGCCCGAGGGCTTCACCTCCCATGCCTTGCGTCACGGCTGCCTGACGTGGCTGGCGGAGCAACAGGCCGGAAAGGAAATACGGGACCGGATCAGTAACCACGTCGAGACCGCCAGCTCAGATGCGATCTATAACGCGGCGGCTTTAAACCAGCCCGCGCGAGACTGGCTGCAGAAATGGTGCGATCACCTGGCGGGGCTTGAGGCCGAGAACGTCATCCAACTGGGGGCGCGCGCATGACCGATCGTAAGAACCCACCCAACACCGCGTTGCGCCACACCGGTGACGATGCGATCGGCGGGCTGACCTTCGCCGAGCTGATGGGCCTGCCCGATATTCCCGATCACACGGCTGCGCAGCTATTCTTGAGCGGGGCCGATCTCGGCGATGCCGCTAAGCGCCGCGCGGCCGATAGGCTGCAGGAAGACCGCCGAGCGTGGCGGAACCGGCAGAATGCCGAGATCAAAGCCGCCAACGATGCAGAACGGATCGCCTTGGCGTCGCGATTGGCGAGGGAATACCGCCGGCGGGATAGCAGCGCGCGGGTCAGCGACCTTGCAAAGCTTGTCCACGCCGAGATGGTGCGGCTTGAGCCGGAGACTGGCATCAAGGCCCTGGCGGCGTCCACAATCACGGCGCGGATTAGCTTCTGACAATCTGACGGACCGACGGCTCCGTCAGATGTGCTTTCGGACATCACTTTCTCACCGTAGCTTGATCACAGGTTAAGCAAGGACAGAAAGTGATGACCGAACTATCCGACATTGAGCTGAACGTTCTGGCCCAAGATCTCACGATCAAAGGGACCATGAGCCTGCTGAACGCATCCCGCCAGACGGTCTATGACCTGATCAATAGCGGCGAGCTTTCAGCATACAAATTGAAGCGTGCCACGCGCATCAAATCGGAAAGCGTTCTCGCCCTCCGAAACCGCCGGATCACGGCGGAAGACTAACCAAACCCCAACAATTTGAGACAGCCAAACGCAGGGTGCGCCGCCTGCGAACGGTCGAATTGCGTCCGGCGCGCTGAAGGAACTGTGATGAAAACCCCAAC
>NZ_JBASXK010000149.1:0-2726 GCF_049276915.1 Aestuariivita sp.
TGATCGAACAGCACATGATCGTCACCGGGTTTCTGGAAGGCGAGGGGATGGGCCTGAAATCCGACCCTCAGGCCGCCGTGGTCAATCTGGATGGCGCGCGCGGCAAATCCTGCCCCAGCTGTGGTCAGTTCGACATGCGCATGATCGAAGGCTGCATGACCTGTGCAAGCTGCGGACATTCGAAATGCGGATAAGGCTGGGCTGAATTAACCCAATATTTCCAAAGACCTGCCAAATCTCAGCCAGAATCCTGTGCCACTGTGGCTTCAGGTGCTGGTTGATTGAGTAGACGGGGCAGATTTTTGGAATTTGATTTTGATCCGGCGGAGGTTTCCGCAGTCGGGGCTGTGATCAACAGCGACCTGATGCACGCAATGATGATCATCGGCGCGATTGCCGTGTTTGGTCTGTTGGGCCGCCTTTTTTTCATGGCGATGCGCGATCGTGCGGCAAAGCATAATCCGTTGCGCGACGCTTCTGGAGGCGGGTTGATTTTCGCATCCCTGGCCCTGGTGGCCGCTGGCATCTATTTCAACAGCGGGCATGTCAAAACCATGGTGATGGTGCAACGGCATGTGGTCGACCCAATCACCGTCTCTGTTCTGAAAAGAGACAGCTGTCAGCTGTCCGGTGGCGATTACTGCGTGGTCGTTTTCCAGGAAGATCGCGAGATCGTCGTGAACTGGTTCGACAAGCGCGTGCATATGTTCACCCTGCTGACACCGGCCATGAACCCACCCTGGGGATCGCCGCGCCCCGTGGCGCGCGACCCGCACTACCTGCTGACCCAGGCGGACGCGTCCGAGGATCAAGACATCGAGGGTTAATCGCCCAGCTTGGCGTGCACCTCGTCAAGGTCGATCTCACCGATGGGCATCTTGTTGGATGGATCGTCAAAATCGTATTTGAACAGATCGAAATCCCGGTGATACATTTCATAGACTAGGTGCATCGACAGGTCGTCGAAGTAATCCTCGACCGGATGCGCACGTTTTGGTCCATGCCCTTCGCTTTCATTGAAGCGGGGGATCTTCTTCAGATCGACCTTTTTCTTGGTTTTGATCGCTTTGAGGACGTCTCCCATCCCGTCATTGAAGCTTTCGGTCCAGAAAATCTTGTCATAGCGCCCGCCATTCACGATGAAGGTCGACACATGTCCTGACATGGCCGACCAGTGAATGTCGGGATCCATGGGCCGGCGCCAACGAATGGTGTCACGCGCAAACAGCAGGAAACGGCGGAAGGACTGGATCTGGTCGAATTCATCCTTGCCGTCTTCGCCACCTACTTCGATGCCGTATTTCTGCACCAGAAGCGGGACGAGGTTGCCGCGATAGCGTTTGCCGTTGCGCTGAATTCCGCAGATCTTGTCAAAAAATGAGCTCAGGATGCGGGTATAGGGGTTGCGCACACAGGTGAATGCATAGCTTTCGTGGTTTTGCACATTGCGCGTGATCGGGTCCTGGCTGGCCTCGATCGCCCATTTATGCATCCCCGACGTCGCATCATGGATATCCCCGTCAAAAAACGCGCCATGATCTGAATAATACATGATCTGACCGATGGTCGAGCAGGCGCATTTCGGAACAACCCGATACACCACACTCTCGCTTTCGGTCATCCAGGTCCCCGGAAAACCCATCTGCTCTGTCTCCTGCCGCGGTCACTTTTACGCGCCCGTCCTTCTTTCACCACAAAAAAGCAAAAAACGCAGGTTTATTCAATCACTGTTCAGCATTATCAATGAATAAACAGTATATGTGGCAAAAGGCAGATTGTTTCCCCTATGGCAAGAATAGCGTACATATTGCTCTGCCATAAGGATCCTGAGGCGATCATCCAGCAGGCGCGTCGTCTGACGGCTGTGGGTGACTATATGTCGATCCATTTCGATGCCCGCGCCAAGCCCGAGCATTACAGCCAGATCCGCGATGCTCTGGATGACAATCCCAACGTGACATTTGCCCACACTCGGATCAAGTGCGGCTGGGGTGAATGGTCCCTGGTGCAGGCCACCCTTCATGCCATCCAAAGCGTTGTGGACGCCTTTCCCCGTGCCACGCATTTCTACATGCTGTCGGGGGATTGCATGGCGATCAAGACAGCGGAATACGCGCACAAGTTCCTGGATGAGCGCGATATCGACTATATCGAAAGCTTTGATTTCTTTGAAAGCGACTGGATCAAGACCGGCTGGAAGGAAGAGCGGCTGATCTATCGCCACCTCGTCAACGAGCGCAAATACAAGCGCATGTTCTATCTGCTGTTCGAGGCGCAGAAACGCCTTGGCCTGAAACGTCAGATTCCTTCGGATATTCAGGTCATGATCGGCAGCCAGTGGTGCTGTCTGCGCCGCCGCACTGTCGAGGCGATGCTTGATTTCATCGCCAAGCGGCCGGATGTGGTGCGGTTCTTCAAGACGACCTGGATCCCGGATGAGACCTTTTTCCAGACCATCGTGCGCCACCTGATTCCGGCGCATGAAATCGACTCGCGCACGCTGACCTTTCTGATGTTTTCGGACTATGGCATGCCGGTCACCTTCTATAACGATCACTATGATCTGCTGCTCAGCCAGGATTTCCTCTTTGCACGCAAGATGAAGTGGTCCTGCTTTTTAGGACAGGTTTGCGGCTTGGCTAAGATGCATCTGGTTTATGTTCATGCCGCTTTTCGTGTTTCACTTTGTTCGAAGTATGCCGCGTCTGGCGTGCGCTTGTCGAGGG
>NZ_JBASXK010000150.1:0-29227 GCF_049276915.1 Aestuariivita sp.
GGGCTGTGGGTGGCAAGCCCAGAAGATAATGATCAAGGCTCATGGCAGCTTCATTGAACCCGAACCGCGTGCGCAGCGAACAACTGGAAGAAAACCTTGGATTGATTTCCAGCAAATAGGCCCTGTCACCTTCAAGGCGAAACTGCAGGTTCGTGGGCCCAATCGCGTTGATCTGGCTCATAATGCGCCGCGAAGCCTGCCGGATCACCGAATGATCCTTTACCTCGGCTAGCCCTGTGTTTCCCGCGCGTGTCAAACGGCGCCGCATGATGATCATCTCGTCCAGAAAACCGCCCCCAGGCAAACCAAAGGCCCCGACCGTGAACTCGGCGTCATCGCTCCCGACAATTTGCTGGATCATCCAAGAACCATGCGGCGTGGATTGCGTCCAGTACTCGAAATCCCTTTCATCACGAAGGCGGACCTGCCCTGCAGAACCTTCTCCCCGGCGCGGCTTGAACAGCAGCGGCGCAGAACCCAAGTCGGTCAACGCCTTCTGCCAGGACTGCGGAACAGAGGTTGGAATGCGTGGCACGCCCCAATCTTCCATCGCATCATGAAATTCGAGCTTGTCTCGTGTCAATTCTATCAACTCAGAGCTGTTGAGGGCGAGCTTTACGCCCAAAGCATCAAACACTGCCCGATTTGCATTCAGGAAATACATGTCGATACTGATGCCCGGCATGATCAGATCGATCTTGTGGCGCTCCAGAAGTGTCTCCCAGAACGTCAGATAAGCCTCTGACCCTTCCTCCACTTCGGGTTTGAGCTCATAGGCATCGCAGATCGAAGCTCCAAAGCTGCTGTGCCGTTTGTCCAAGCCGATAACACGACAACGCCCGTCCGCCCGTAGACCGGCGACGATCCCTTGTCCGATCAAGGCACCGAGACCGGTAACCAGAACGGTCGGGATGGCTTTAATCATGTGCTTTAGGCATGAGTTCGACCAAAATAGCCACACAGAGATCGGGATAATCCACACCGACCTTGAGCATCGCATCCAGATTGGCGTCCAAATCGTCCATGGTCTTCAATACGCCAAGCGGCAAAGGTTTCAGGTAAACCCCTTCCTCATGCACAACCTGATATCCAGCTGCTTGCGCGTCGGCTGTCAGTGTTTCCAGACAATAATTCCTCTGGTGACCAAGCTGATGGTCTGTGGCGTTCAGCGCATAAATGTCGGAAATCAGACCCATTTCCAAACCCAGACGACGGTTCAGCGACTTGGCATTGGGCACGGCCACAAACAGGCGCCCGCCCGGCGCGAGGTACTGACGATACCGGTCCATGATCGAGACTGGGTCGTCTACATGCTCCAGAACAAAACCCATGACGATCAGATCAAACTGACCTTCTGGGTCACAGGTCTCAAAATACCCTTCGATGATCTTGCCATGGTACCAGGGGTTGGACTTACGAAAATGCTCGATGACCAATCCCGAACCTTCGATCACCACATGCTCTTCGGCGAGGTCCTGAAAAGGCCGCACAGTGTACCCATGCCCCAGACCCAGTTCGAGGCACCGTTTTACCGGTCCGGTCCGAGCTGCCACCCGTTGCGGATACCACTGCATAATGAGATCGTTCTCGATCTCGACATCCGGTGCCTGTAGGTATTTGGATGCAACGTCATCGAGGTTTTGCATTAGGTATCCTTTGGGTCCGCGTCAGCGGATCACGCTGCCCATTGTTCATCAAGAAAAAAATACGTGAGGTTTTTGCTCTCAAAACTGCTCACCTCGCTCATCACCCTGCGTGCAATCTTTGGGTTCAAACCCACAAGCAAAGCATCCAGATCATCAGGTGCATCCATGGGATGTCGGATCTTTACTCCGTTGACCTCGGAACCAATCAGAAACTTGTTCTGGTCCAGAAAACACGCCACCCGTTCAGGCTGTTTCAGACAGGACAGGATGAAGTTCCCATATATGCCCGCGCCATAGATACCGCGCGGTTGAGCATCATCCAAAGCAGCCTCAAAACTCTGGATGCGGTCTTTGATGCCACCCCAAAAATCCGCCAATCTGCGCGCTTCGGCTTCCATCTCGGGGATCGAGGGCGCAACTGTCGGCGGGTTTGTCTTGTCGATGCGCGCGCAGACAACAAAGGCCGCTGCATGCGCTTGCTCGTCAATGTCAATGTCCACGAACCCAGCCTGCGAAAGCATGATGCGCAACGAGTTGCGACTGAAATGATTGACGTGGTCGGCAACGATAAAATCAGCCGCATTCTCATAGACGTTTGGAACCAGAAAGTAGAAGTAACCCCCATCGCGCAGGAGCCCGGAAACGTCTGCAAGAATGTCCTTGAGGTGGGGAATGTGCTCCAGCGCGTAAAACGACAACACGACGTCCATCTGCCCGGCCCAACTGTCCTTGGGCTCATGCACGGCCCATTCGCTTTCAACCGGGAAGTCTTTCCAGAACTCGATGTACTTGTCGGTCACATCAAACAGATGCGGCTTCACGCCCGGCGAAAGCGTCAGAAGCTTGCGCAGGCTTGGTGCTTTGGCACAGCCGTAATCCAGCACGTTTCGAAACTTGGTGAGGTCGATCTTTTGAGCAAGGACCGCCGCCTGATGGTCTGATCTGTACACTTCTTTGCCATCAACAACCGCATACAGTTGGTCATCATCGGCACTATCAAGATTGATGACATAATCCTGAGCATAGTATTCCACGAGATTGGGTAGTTCATCCGTCTGAACGTGATCGCAAGCCGGACAGTATGAAACCACGGTCTCTCCAGCGACCAACGTGTTCATCGTGGTGAGCGAAAACTTTTCGCCACTCTCGAACACGGCTTGGATGGCGGACGAGCCGCACACGTTGCAGATACGCGTCATGTTTCAATTCAATCCTTGGCTTGCATCAACGAAATGGTCAGGAAATACGTCTTCGACCCGGGTTCCGACTGTGACCGAGGGTTTCCATCCGATCTTGTATCCGACAGCATCGTCAAAGTTGAAAAACCGGTTCTGCACAGACCACCGCGCCCGATGAGAGCGGTTTACGCCCGAACTGTGAATCGTCAGAAAATCCATGAGCAACAGATCGCCAGGTTGCGTCAGGGGCGCAATCTGCTGATGTTTGCCAACCACCCGATCCTCGTCATGGATCCCGATCTGGTAGGCCCCTTGTTTATCTGCATAGTTTGCGGTGCGCGCATAAACACACAGCCCGTCGGCATGCGATTTCGGAAGAACAATCACAGGGCCCAGGTCTGGCGTTATTGGCAACAAGGGCGTCCAAAAGACAATTCCATCAATACTTTGCGGTTGGAACATGAACTCCTGATGCCAGTGAGATCTGAACTTGTCCTCGTTTGGATTGTCGATGCGGATGCCATAGGACGCTGCCCCGATCCCGGGCATGCAAGCCCCGCGAATTTCGCGAAACAGATCCTCGGCGCGTTGGTTGCATATAAGCCTGAGAAAGGCCGGGATCTGCTTGACCAGATCATAGACCTCGCCCGCATAGGCTCGATCAGCCTTAAGGAGAATGTCGTAATTGGCGTCGAAACTTTCGGGCCTGAATGCTGACTCAGGAACAGGGACGCCATGGCGACGCGCGACGCGATCAATGACACCATGAATGCCTTCGAGTACAGGATAGATCTCACCCTCAAGGTCGTAAAAACCTGACACAATGACATACCCTTGCGAGTGAAACAGTGCCTTTTGTTCGTCGGTGATCAACGCCATGCTCGTGGCACCTCCCGCTTTTCGCCGGCTATGTATATTGCAGATCAACGGGTGCCTGTCCATACGGGCACAAGGCGCTTTCAAACCTGCTTCGATCCAGCTAACACAAGCCGCATCAAAGGCAAAACAGTACGCATGAAGATAAGCATCATCATACCCACGCGCGAACGCGCGATTTTTCTGGCGAAATCCGTCAGAACGGCGACAGATATCTCGGACGACAACATAGAGATCGTGGTGAGCGACAATGCGTCCAGGGATGACACGCGCGATGTGATCGCAGCAGTTGATGACCCTCGCATCGTTTACGTGAACACAACTCAGCGCGTGTCGATGCGTCAAAACTTTGAGTTCGCGCTGGAAAAAAGCTCCGGCGACTATGTGATTTTCTTCGGGGATGATGACGGCATTCTGCCGGGCCAGTTCCATCTGCTGCGCGAGATACTGCAATCCCACACGCCTGATGCGCTGAGTTGGGATTTCCCGGTCTATGGTTGGCCTTCTGAAGGCTATGGCTCGAAGACAGGTGGCCTGCGGTTCATCGGGAAAAAATGTTTTGGACCGTTGGAGCAACTTGACCGTGATGCCAAGCTCAAAGCAGTTGCGACGGGCAGGATGCGGGACATGTATCCAATGCCCTCGATATACCATGGTTGTATGTCGCGCGAGTTTCTGGACACTTGCGCCACATCGGACGGACACAGATTTGCCGCGCGCAGTCCGGATGTCTACATGAACTTTCGTGCATTGGTCCGTGGCGGTCGTTTCATCCACATGGCGCACCCTTTTTCCATCAACGGCTATAGCAAGGCCAGCACAGGCGGGTCACTACGTGATGTAGGACAGAAAGCCAAAACCAAACAGGTTGCTGACACCTTCCTGTCGGAATCCTCTGTAGATCCGGTCGATGATGTCATGCCGATCAGCATGTCCATGTCACTTGCTTTTCTGGGCACTTTTGAAACCGTACGCCATCTGTTTCCCAACGAGCCCGTGGCCACCGACTATGAGAACTGGTTCAAACACGCCTTGACGGATCAATCCCAGAAAACGCCCGAGGTCGCGGCACAGATCGAAACATCGCTGAACCATTTTGCCGCTGCTTTGAACGCACAAGACGCTCTGGAGCGGGCACGCGCGGCTGGGGGAGACAGCAGGCTGAAGAGACTACAGCTTAACTATGATCGGTTCAGGGAAAAGGTCGACAGCTTCCGCTTGTCTGCAGAACTTGATGGTGAGAACACAATCCTCACCGCTGCCCGAGTGTGCGACAGGGTATTGGGGCAGGATGCGGCGTCGGTCTATTCAGGGGACCTCAGCCGTGCAACGGCATGGCGTAACGCCCGCAACAGAAGCCGAGATTTCACCCGTCAGCTGTGACGGATCAAACGACATCTAAACGGAATGAACGCATGACCCAAAAAGATGATCGCGCCGAGTTTGAGGCGCATAAACGCGAACAATCCCTTGCTCTTGGCCAGGACAAGGCGGTTTTTGACGGCTCGACCCGATACATGTTGCAGCTCAACCCCTATGATTACTCCTACCTCTGGAACTGGATGGGCGTGCCGATCATCCAGATGCCCGCCGACGTGATGGCCACCCAAGAGGTTATCTGGGCGACCAAGCCCGATGTGATCATCGAAACCGGCGTAGCACGCGGTGGATCGGTCATATTCATGGCCGCGATGCTTCAGCTTCTGGGCAAGGGCAAGGTAATCGGTATCGATATCGACATACGCGCCCATAACCGGGCATCGATAGAAGAGCATCCGATGTCGCATCGGGTGACCCTGATCGAAGGCGGTTCGGTTGATGAGGACACCCTGGAGCGGGTGCGTGCGGAAATCCCCGATGGAGCCCGGGTCATGGTCGTGCTGGACAGCGATCATAGCCGCGAGCACGTTCTGGCGGAATGTCGCGCCTACGGCCCCCTGGTGACGCCCGGCTGTTACATGGTCGTTGCCGACACGATGATAGGACATATCGAGGAAACAGATACGCCCGAAAATCGCTCCCAGATCTGGCGCAAGGGCAACGAACCGCTGAGCGCGCTGACCGACTATCTCGCGGAGTCAGACCTGTTCGAGGTCGACGAAGTCCTGAATGGCAAACTGGTTCTGTCCTCGTCCCCGGGCGGTTACATAAGACGCAAGACCGGCTGATCTCATGACACGCGTCGTGATTTCCCAACCGATGTACTTTCCCTGGGTTGGTTTCCTGGCGCAAATGGCGCTCGCGGACGTCATGATCTGGCTGGATGACGCACAGTTTTCAAAGGGCTCCTTTACAAACAGAGTCCAGGTACCTCGCGCCACAGACCAACCAACATGGATGAGCATTCCACTGGAGGGCAAGGGCCACAACACTCGCATTTGCGATTTGAAACCGGCAAATGACGCATGGCGCAACAGCCATCTTGCCCTTTTGAGAAACACTTATCGTCAAGAACCCTTTGGCCAAGACGCGCTGAATCTTGCGACTGATGCACTGAGCCATTCCACGCTTTGCGATGTGATGATCGCAAGCTGCCGGGCAGAAGCACAGGCCGTTGGCGTATCGCCACCCGACACCTATCTATCGTCTGAAATGAATGTAGCGGCAACGGGGTCAAACCGCGTTCTGGAATTGGTGAAAGCTGTAAGTGGGACCGAGTATGTAACCGGACATGGTGCGCGAAACTACCTTGATCACAATGCGTTCGAGGCAGAAGGTCTGACCGTTTCATACATGGCTTACAATCCTCTGCCTTGGCACCAGATAAACCCTGACTTCACACCATTTGTAACGGGCTTGGATCTGATTGCCGCAATTGAACCGGACAAGAGATATAACCACCTCAATCCAGACACTGTGACTTGGCGCAGTTTTCTGGGCACCAAAGGTTAAGACTGTCAGGTAACGTCAGTCGGTCAGCGGTTTGATGACGTTCAGAGGCAACAAGCCCTGATCGCGCTCGGACCGCACGGTCACAGGTAGCGGCCACGCGATGCCCAGTGAAGCATCCAGCGCCTGCACGCCATCTTCGGCTTCAGGCGCGTAAAACTCCGAATGCAGATAGTGCAATTCACAATCGTCCGTCAGCGACTGAAAGCCATGCGCCACCCCTTTCGGGATATAGACCGCGTTTCGCGTCTCTGAATCCAGTATCAGCGCGATATGCTGACCAAAGCTTGCAGACCCGGCGCGCAAATCCAGCAGAACATCCCACACGCGTCCGCGTTGGGCGCGTACCAGTTTGACCTCGCCATGGGGCGGGTGTTGGAAATGCAGGCCGCGAAGCGTTCCGGCATCAGCCGAGACAGACATATTCATCTGGACCCAACTTGTATTCAGGCCCTGCGCCGCGAATTCCTTTGCGCAGAATGTCCGCGCAAAAGAGCCGCGCGCATCTCCGCGTGGCTCGAGCAGGATCTCAAACGCGCCATCAAGAGAAAGCGGCTTGAAAATCATGGGGTGCCAAATTCCGCGATCTGCGCGCGCGTGATGTCACCGATATCCGCTCCGGACGCCGCATCGCGATACCATTGCATCGTGGATGCGACCGCCTTCTGGCTATCCCAACGCGGCGCATACCCCAGAGCGGCGCGGGAAGCCTCGATCCCCAGCGACAAGAGACCGGCCTCATGCAATGCACCGGGATCGGACTGATCTTCCCATCGACCGGGCCAAGCAAGCAACGCCGCCTCAACCAGTTGCTCGACAGTCTTCAGATCCGAGGGCTCTGGTCCAAAGTTATAGGCCTCGTCCAGATCATCCGGGCGCAGGAACAGCGCTTCGGCCAACCGAAGATATCCTGAAAGCGGTTCAAGCACGTGCTGAAACGGCCGCACGGCCCTAGGATTGCGGATCGCGATGGCCTGATCTGCCTGCAAGGCCCGCACGATATCCGGCACCAGCCGATGAGCGGCCCAATCGCCGCCGCCAATCACGTTCCCGGCACGCGCCGAAGCCACGTTCACCGGGTGATCCACAAAGAAGGATTTGCGCCAACTGGAGATAGCCAGTTCCATCGCAGCCTTGCTGGCACTGTAAGGATCATGCCCACCCAGCCGGTCACTTTCACGATATGGATAGAGCCATTCACGGTTTTGATAGACCTTGTCCGTGGTCACCATGACTACACCGCAGCGCGACGTTAACCCTCGCAACCCCTCCATCACATGGGCGCTGCCCATCACATTGGTCGCCCAGGTTGTCAGCGGATCTGCATAAGACGGCAAAACCAGCGGTTGCGCCGCCATATGGATGACTATTTCGGGCTCAAGCTCTTTGATCTTGTCGACCAGGGGTGCCGGATCCCGGATATCGAGAACACTGTGATCCAGCCGCCCTGCAAGTCCCAGCTGGTCAAACAGAGGCTGATCCTGTTGCGGTGCAAGCGCGATCCCCGACAGCTTTGCCCCCAAACCCAGCAACCACTCGCTCAGCCACGCGCCCTTGAACCCGGTATGCCCGGTCACAAGTACCCGCCTACCCAACCAGAAACTCATGATCTGATAGGTGCCCAGACACGCCAGGGCGCATTGCCCGAGGTCCAAAGCGCATCAAGCATTGTCTTGTCGCGCAGCGTGTCCATTGCCTGCCAAAAGCCATGATGGCGCCACAGCGCCAAGTCATTCTGATTGGCCATGGTCTCCATGGGCAGACCTTCAAAGCTGGTGGCATCGCCTTCTATCAGATCAATCACGGAAGGTTCACAGACCATGAAACCTCCATTGATCCAACGATTGTCGCCGCGCGGCTTTTCCTGGAACCGCGTGACCCGCGACCCCTCGACGCCCAAAGCGCCAAATCGGCCAGCGGGCTGGATCGCTGTCAGCGTGGCCTTGCAGCCCTCGGCACGGTGATGATCAATCAAAGCCGAGATATCCACGTCACTGACCCCGTCTCCGTAGGTCAGGCAGAATGTCTCGGTCAGATGTTGAGCCACGCGCCGGATACGTCCGCCGGTCTGGGTCATCTCGCCTGTATCGACCAGAGTGACTTTCCAGGGCTCTGCGCTCTGATTGTGAACTTCCATGGAATTGTTGGACAGATCAATCGTCACATCCGACATATGCAGGAAGTAATTGGCGAAATATTCCTTGATCATGTAGCCTTTGTAACCGCAGCAGATCACGAAATCCGTGATGCCGTGATGACCGTAAATCTTCATGATATGCCACAGGATCGGCCGCCCGCCGATCTCGATCATTGGTTTTGGACGCAGATGCGACTCCTCGCTGATGCGCGTTCCCAATCCACCTGCCAAAATCACCGCTTTCAAAATCCGGCGCTCCTGCATCGCTTGCCTTGCTGTGTCGATACACGTTGCACCTGCTGCTCACAAGTCTTGGGAGGTCTGTGTGCCCCTGCACCAATCCGGCTCATCATTAAAATGAATAATTCGCGATTGCACCGACCCATGCGACCTGTCACAGCAAACCCGGTTTTGGCGCATGTTCTGCGCCAGGCACACCGCCAACCGAAAGGAACAAGATGACTGACGCATTGTCCAAAATGCTGGCAAGCCATGATGTGCTGCTTGCCGATGGGGCCACGGGTACAAACCTGTTCAACATGGGCCTGATGTCGGGCGATGCGCCAGAGTTGTGGAACACCGATGAGCCGGCCAAGATCCGCGCGCTCTATCAGGGCTCGGTGGATGCGGGCAGCGATCTGTTCCTGACCAACACATTTGGCGGCAATGCCTCGCGCCTGAAATTGCATGATGCCCAGGGTCGCGTGCGCGAACTCAACCGCGTGGGTGCGGAAATCGGCCGTGATGTCGCTGACAAGGCAAGCCGGAAAATCGTTGTGGCCGGCTCGGTCGGCCCAACCGGTGAGATCATGGAACCGGTCGGGGCGCTGAGCCATGCGCTTGCAGTCGAAATCTTTCACGAACAGGCAGACGGCCTCAAGGAAGGCGGCGCTGATCTGTGCTGGCTCGAGACGATTTCGGCCCCAGAAGAATACCGCGCCGCCGCCGAAGCCTTTGCGCTGGCTGGCATGCCTTGGGTCGGCACGATGAGTTTCGACACTGCCGGGCGCACGATGATGGGCATGACCTCGGCCGACATGGTGCAGATGGTCGAATCCCTGCCAAACGCTCCGCTGGCGTTCGGAGCCAACTGCGGAACCGGTGCGTCCGACCTCTTGCGCACGGTCCTGGGATTTTCAGCGCAAGGTACCGAGCGCCCGATTGTGGCAAAAGGAAATGCGGGCATTCCCAAATATGTCGATGGTCACATCCATTATGACGGCACGCCTGAACTGATGGGCGATTACGCGGTGATGGCGCGCGACAGCGGCGCAAAGATTGTCGGTGGATGCTGTGGCACCATGCCAGAGCATCTGAGGAAAATGCGCGAAGCGCTGGATACACGCCCGCGCGGCTCGCGCCCCGAACTGGATGAAATCACTGCACGGCTGGGGGCGTTCTCTTCGGCCAGCGATGGTACAGGCGACGATGACGGGGCACCGACGCGCGAACGTCGCGGTCGGCGTCGCAAAAGCTGAACAGCCTTGATCGGGCCGGGGCAATCCCGGTCCTGTCAGTGTCACAACCCGGTTCTTGAAGCTTTTGTCCGAAAGGCCCGGAACCACGTGCCGGGGAAACAAACCGACGCGTGCAACAGGACGTGTTCACCCCTTGGCACGCTGCAACATGCCAAAGAGGTCACGCGGATCATCCGGATCGGCCAGCAGATCCAACTCGTGATAGAGCCCCGAGCCCTCCAGTTGATCACGCACGTAACGCAGAGCGCTGAAATCCTCGATTGCAAAGCCGACGCTGTCAAAAAGCGTAATCTGCGCATCATATACGCGCCCTGCCGCCTGCCCTGTCATGACTTGCCACAGCTCGGTCACGGGATGATCGGCCTCAAGCTGCTGTATTTCGCCTTCCACCCGTGTTTGCGCAGGATATTCCACAAAAATACCGGCGCGGTGCAAGATACCCGGAGCCAGCTCGGTCTTGCCGGGGCAATCACCGCCAATGGCGTTGATATGAACTCCGGGGCCGATCATGTTGTCCGAAAGGATGGTGGCACAGGCCTTGTCCGCCGTGCAGGTGGTGATGATCTGCGCGCCCTCGATCGCCTCTTCTGCCGATGCACAGATAACCACGTTCAGCCCCGTGCCTTGCAGATTGCGCGCGGCTTTGGCCGTGGC
Organism: Aestuariivita sp.; assembly: GCF_049276915.1. Lineage (NCBI taxonomy): Bacteria > Pseudomonadati > Pseudomonadota > Alphaproteobacteria > Rhodobacterales > Paracoccaceae > Aestuariivita > Aestuariivita sp. Next base: position 10,859 of record NZ_JBASXK010000150.1, read on the forward strand.
TGCGGGATCAATGTCCCAAAGCCGAACCGAGGTCACACCTACAATGGCCTGCATGGCAAGGCTTTGAAATTCCGATTGCGCACCATTGCCGATCATCGCCATGACCCGCGCATTCCCGGGGGCAAGATATCGCGCCACAAGCCCCGAAGTCGCAGCCGTACGCATTGCCGTCAGCATCGTCATTTCACTCAGCAATACCGGGTATCCCGTGCCCACATCGGCAAGCAAACCAAAGGCCGTGACGGTCTGCAATCCGTCCCGGGTGTTCTTGGGATGACCGTTGACGTATTTGAATCCATAGACAGCGCCATCGGACGTCGGCATCAGTTCAATCACACCTTCGGCGGAATGCGAGGCGATGCGGGGCGTCTTGTCAAACAGTTCCCAACGTTTGAAATCCGCCTCGATGTAATCGGCAAGGCCACGCAGCATATCCGTCACGCCAACCCGGTGGATCAGTTGCATCATGTGATCAACCGAAACGAACGGCACCAGAGCCTTGTCGGACGGGGACATTGTACTCTCCTTAAGCATAGGCGCGTGTCGGGCGGTCAAAGACGCGCCGTCCCAAGGCCGATGCGCAAAGGTCCACCATCAACTGCGCTGTCCGCCCGCGCTCATCCAGAAACGGGTTCAGTTCGACCAGATCCATCGAGGTCAGCAGACCGCTGTCATGCAGCATCTCCATCACCAGATGCCCTTCGCGGATCGTTGCGCCACCGGGGACCGTGGTGCCCACAGCAGGAGCAATGCCAGGATCAAGAAAATCCACATCAAGGCTTACATGCAAAACACCATTGGCCGCGCGCACACGCTCAAGGAACGCGCTGAGCGGACGGGCTATGCCGGTCTCGTCAATCTCACGCATGTCATGGCGATGAATGGCCGTGCCCTCCAACATCGCCCGTTCGCCCGCATCCACCGAACGCAGCCCGATCATGCAGACCTGATCCTGAGGCACCGGAGCGCTGAGTTCGGGAAATCCCGCAAACCCTGGCTGACCCGTCACATAGGCCACGGGCGTACCATGAAGATTCCCGCTTTCGGTGGTTGCAGGCGTGTGGAAATCGGAATGCGCGTCCAGCCACAGCACGAACTGCGGCCGCCCCAAACTGGCGGCATGACGCGCCACACCGGCCACGGATCCAAGCGACATACTGTGATCTCCGCCAAGAAAGATCGGCACGCCTGTTGCAGCAGCGTCTTGGGCGACGCGGACCAGACGATGCGTCCAACCAATCGTTTCGTTCAGCGCATGGATTCGATCACCTGGCGTATCCGCTTGATGGCTGGCTGGCGTCAGATTTCCCCAGTCCTGCACCTTGTGACCAAGATCTCCAAGCGCGCGCGTCAATCCCGCCGTGCGATAAGCATCAGGCCCCATGAGGCAACCCGCACGCCGTTTACCGCTGTCAACGGGCGCTCCGATCAGAATGATATTGGCCATGATCTCTCATCGAGTTTTCATTATAGTTGCTGGAACTATCTGTCCGAATTGTGGTACAATGAATGGACCATTTTGCCCAATTCGACGGCAAACCTATCAAAACGGAATTCATAATGGACAAAACGGACGAGCATCTTGTGGCCGCCTTGCGCCATGATGCCCGCGCATCTCTGTCGGAACTGGCGCAGCGACTCGGGCTGTCGCGCACCACGGTGCGCAGCCGGATCGACCGCCTGAAACAACGCGGGGATGTGCTGGGATTCACCGTGGTGCTGCGCGATGACACCCGCGCAGATCCGGTGCGGGGTTTGATGATGATCGGTATCGAGGGCCGCGGCACTGAACGTATCGTGCGCCAGTTGCAGGGCCTGGCCGAGGTGCGTGCGATCCATTCGACCAATGGGCGCTGGGATCTCATCGTCGAGTTGGGAACTCAGACCCTCGAGGCTCTGGATGCGGTTCTCGTCAAGATCCGCCGGTTTGAAGGGGTGAGCACGTCAGAAACCAACCTTCTGTTGGCGACGCGCAAGGCCGTCTGAGGAAAAACCGCCGCCCAAGCGCGTCAAGGCGTGCGCGTTGCAGCCAAAACCCACAATACAGCCAGCCCCAGAGCCGCCACAGCGTTCCAACTGGCCATGGACAGACCCAGCATCTGCCAGGCGACCTCGTCACAGCGCACAAGCGGAGCGGTCATGATCTGTTCAAACAACTCTTCGGGGCTGAGCGAGCCGATGTCAGCTCCGGAACAGGTCGATGGGCCCTGCCACCATCCACGCTCGACGCCGGTGTGATAAAGGCCAATGCCCGCTGTCGTCAGCGCCGCCAAAGCACCCAGCCACGCCAGCGCCCTGCCCCCCAAGACCAGTGCCAGACCCCCCAACACGATTGCCGCACCATGGGGCCAACGCTGCCAGATGCACAAGGCACAGGGAGCCATTCCGCCGATGTGCTGAAACGCGTAGGCCGCCAGAAGCAAAGCGGCAGAACCGCCCGCTGCCAGTACGATACAGAACTCGCGCGTCACAATAGCCCCACCGCAAAGAAACCACCAACCAGCAGGATGATGAACAGGGTAAACATCAGGCCCAGACGCCGCTCGATGAAATCCCGGATCGGCTCGCCATATTTCCACAGCAAGCCTGCCACGATAAAGAAACGCAAGCCACGCGCCAGAATTGAGGTTGCCACAAAGATTCCCAACGGCATGCCAGTCCAGCCAGACATGATGGTGATCACCTTATAGGGGAATGGCGTGATTCCCGCAGTCAACACGGCCCAGAACCCGAAATCGTTGAACCGCGTGTTGAACGCTTCCATCGCGCTGCCCTTGCCAAGTGCTGTGAGGATGGGCTGGCCCAGCCCCTCATAGGCAAACGCGCCGATCGCATACCCCATAACGCCGCCCAAGACCGACGAAACCAGCGCCACCAGAGCAATCAACCACGCGCGCGATGGACGGGCCAGGATCATCGGGATCATCAAGACATCGGGCGGAATCGGAAAGACCGAGCTTTCGATAAAGGCCACAGCGGCCAACACCCAGAGCGCGCGCGGATGATCGGCCATCGCAATGGTCCAATCGTATAGCCTACGGATCATGCCAGTCTCCTGCCCTCAGCGCTTTGGTCGTCGTGGTCAATCACGCCGGCGATCAGGCGTCAAGCTCGGCATCCCAATACAGGAAATCCATCCAGCTTTCATGCAGGTGATTGGGCGGGAATTTCCGGCCCATGTTGCGCAGTTCTTCGGCCCCCGGCGGACGCGGAGGTTTGCGCAAGGCCAGCCCAGACTGTCGCAGAGACTTGGACCCTTTGCGCAAATTGCAGGGTGCACAGGCGGCAACCACATTCTGCCAACTGGTCACCCCACCGCTGGCACGCGGCACCACGTGATCAAAGGTCAACTCACCCTTGGCACCGCAGTACTGACAGCGAAATTCGTCCCTCAGAAATAAATTAAAGCGCGTGAAGGCCACGCGCTTTTGAGGTTTGACATAGTCTTTCAAGACAACAACCGAGGGTATCCTGATCTGGGTACTGGGAGATCTGACCACCTCGTCATATTCGGCGACAATATCGACCCGGTCCAGCCACGCCGCCTTGACCGCATCCTGCCAAGGCCAGAGCGAAAGCGGATAATACGACAGGGGGCGATAATCCGCATTCAGCACCAGCGCGGGGTGCTGTTTCAGCGCTCCGGGTTCGCGTACAAAATCCGTCCTGAAATCGCCATCCATGTTGGAGTCCATCCTCACCCTGTCTGCCCGTTCCTGCGGCACCAGAGCGGGGAGACCCGCCCCAGCTTGTGGATAACTATATATCGTAGCCGCACTGCGGCAAGCCCCATAATGTGCAGTTTTGCGCCAGAGATAACCCCGATCTATGACAACCGCGTGACCCCCTGCAGTTCTCCGTCGCAGAATTCAGGGAAAACCGGACAGCATGCAGGCGCGGAAAGGCCGGGGCGCGTCGGTTCTACACTGTCCCTGCTTGACACTGTGCGCTGACGCCTCCCCCCGCGCAACGCCTCTCGACACCGGCGGGCGCTTTGCGGCACAACGCATCCAGCATGACCCGTCTTATCGCCCTGAACAAACCCTTCGACGTGCTCTCGCAATTCACTGATCGTGGCAGCGAGGGCTCCCCCCGTCGCACATTGTCCGATTTTGTCGATGTGCCCGGCGTCTATCCGGCGGGCCGGCTGGATCGCGACAGCGAAGGGCTGTTGCTGCTGACCGATGATGGCAAGCTGCAGGCGCGGATTTCAAGCCCGCGCCACAAGCTGCCCAAAACCTATTTTGCCCAGATCGAAGGAACGCCGGATGATGCCGCGCTTGAGCAGCTGCGCACAGGGGTGACCCTGAAAGACGGCAAGACCCGCCCCGCCAAGGCCCGTGTCGTCGAGGAACCTCACTGGCTCTGGCCGCGCACACCGCCCATTCGGGTGCGAAAATCCGTGCCGGATACCTGGATCGAGCTGACGATTACCGAGGGGCGTAACCGTCAGGTACGCCGCATGACCGCCGCTGTGGGTCACCCCACCCTGCGTCTGATCCGCTGGTCGATCGGACATTGGACGCTGGGAAACATCCCGCCGGGACAGTGGCAGGATGCTCCGCTGCACAGTTTTCGCACCTAGCGGATCAAAAACTCAGTTTGTCGCGTATGAATGCCAGCGCCACACTCAGGCCATCCGGCGCGATGCCGTGACCCGTGCCCTTCATGATATGAGCATAGACTTCTTCAAACCCCGCCGCCTGCAGCGCTTCGGCCGCCTCGGGCAGCGATTGGACCGGAACCACATCATCCGCATCCCCATGCACCAGCAGAACCGGCATGCGCGACACAACCTCATCGGCAAGCAGGTCAGGCTCAAGCAGCCGGCCTGAGAACGCGACGATCCCGGCCATGGGGTCTTCGCGGCGCGGCGCGACGTGAAGGCTCATCATCGTTCCCTGGGAAAAACCAAACAGCACGACCTGCTCGGGCAGCAGATCCTCATCCACCATCAGAGCATCAAGAAATGCGTTCAAATCCTGCATGGCGGCCCGCATGCCACGTTCGGCCTCCTCTTCGGAACTGCCGTCGATCCAGGGGATCGGGAACCATTGATATCCCCCCGGCATGCCAGGCAGAGATTCAGGCGCATCAGGGGAAACGAACAGCGTATCGGGCAGATGTTCACCCAGCGGGTCGGCCAGCCCCAGCAGGTCGGCACCATTGGCCCCATAGCCGTGCAGAAACACCACCATCGAACGTGTGTCCCCTGAGATCGGCTCTTTGCGCACTGCGTTGAGAACACGTGTCATGCAATCCCTTCCCTGTCTTTTGCCACGCGGTAATAGGCCCACAAGAGCCGGGCGGCAACCGATCTCCACGGGCTCCAGTCTTCAGCCATGGCGCGCAACGCCCGATCCTTGGGGCGCTCGGGCAAATCAAAGAGCAGACGCGCGGCCTCTTGCAAGGCCAGATCGCCCGGCGCGAAAACATCCGCACGCCCCAGGCTGAACATTGCATAGATTTCAGCCGTCCAGACGCCGATTCCGGGCACCTGTGTCAGTGTCTTTATCACCTGATCCGTTGGCGTCGCGCGCAGGGCAATGTAGTCGATCGGTGCCGCTGCCAGTTCGCGTGCATAACGGATTTTCTGACGTGACAGGCCAACCGCTCGCATGTCCTCTTCGCTTGCGGCGAAAATGGACTGCGGCTTGTCCAGATCTGCAGCTTCCATACGCCCCCAGATTGCATTGGCCGAGGCGACACTGACCTGCTGGCTGACAATCGCGCTGAGCAGTTGAGCAAATCCATCCGGCTTGAGACGCAAAGGCAAAGGTCCGGTCTGCTGCAAGGCGCGCGCAATACGCGCATCGCGTGCAGCCAGCCAGTCGGCCCCTTCCGCAATACAGTCCGGCGAGGTGATGACACGGCCTATAGACATGTGCGATCAACCCATTCCAAGGCGTTTTCAACGGTCTGCACCACAGGTGCGCCTATCGGTGGTGGGCGTCGCAGCAGGATAACCGGTATGTCCAGGGCGCGGGCAGCATCAAGTTTGGTCCGGCTGAGCTCGCCTCCAGCGTTCTTGCAAATCAACAGATCAATCTGCAAGCCGCGCAATGTGGCGATTTCCTCATCGACAGAAAATGGACCCTTACCAGTGACATATGACACGTTCTTGATGTCACAATCCACTGGGTCATCCACAAGGTGACGGAAGAAAAACCGACAGTCTTGATTCTGCACGAAATCAGGCAATGTCTCGCGCCCCGTGGTCACAAAAACTCGCGCGCCGGGTGGGATCAATGCGGTCGCATCCCGTGCGCTGCCCACCTCGCGCCATTGATCCTGGGTCCGCGGAGTCCAGCAGGGCCGCAGTATCTGCAGAAACGGGATATCTTGCGCCTGACATATGTTCCAAGAGCGCAACGACATGTGCGTCGCAAAAGGATGGGTAGCATCCAGCACCGCCGTTACCTTTTCACGGCGCAGAAATGCGACAAACCCTTCCTCGCCGCCAAACCCGCCCGTGCGTGTGGGCACCGCCAGCGGCCCGGACCAATGCCCGGGCACCGCAAGCGACGCCGTCACCCGGAAATCCCGCCCTGCAAGACCCGTGGCCAGTGCGCGCCCTTCGGCGGAGCCTGCCAGCAGCAGGAGATGAGGGGTATCAACCATGGGCCGACCTTACGCGGCGCGCGATGTTGCGCAAGGCACTTGTGGCGGGCTGGTTTCAGGATTAAGCCGTTCACATGACAACAATCGATGACTCAAAAGCCAAGCGCAACGTTGCCGTTCTGGTCGCAGCACAGGCCTTTCTGGGCAGTCAGATCACCATGATCTTCGTGATCGGCGGCCTGGCCGGACAGCAACTGTCACCTATCGCCTGCCTTGCGACCTTGCCCATATCCCTGATCGTGTTCGGCTCGATGACCACTGCGCCCTGGCTTAGCAGCCTGATGCAGAAGTTTGGACGAAAAGCCGGTTTTTTTGCCGGCTCCATCGGTGGATTGCTGGGCGCGGCGGTGTCGGGCTATGCCCTGACGCTGGAGAGCTTCTGGCTGTTTGTCGCCGGCAGTTACCTGACCGGGATATACATGTCGGCGCAGGGATTTTACCGCTTTGCCGCCGTGGATGTTGCCTCTGAGGAGTTTCGCCCAAAAGCGATTTCCTACGTGATGGCCGGTGGGCTTTTGTCAGCCATTATCGGCCCGCAACTGGTGTCGATCCTTTCGGGCTCTTCAGCGGATGCCACGGTGATGCGGTTCTTCCCGGTTTACCTTGCGGCCATCGGGCTGAACGTTGTCGGCATGATGCTGTTTTTGTTTCTCGATATTCCCAAACCGCCCAAACCCGCCGTAGGTGATCCTGGCGGGCGCAGTCGGATTGAGTTGCTGATGACCCCGCGCATCGGTGTGGCCGTGATCTGCGCCATGGTGTCTTATGCTTTGATGAACCTGGTGATGACTTCCACGCCGCTGGCGGTTGTGGCCTGCGGGTTTGCGGTGACGGATGCCTCGAACGTCGTCACGGCTCATGTGCTGGCGATGTTTGCACCCTCTTTCTTCACGGGCCATCTGATTGCGCGCTTTGGCGCTGAACGTATCGTCGGTATTGGCCTCGCCATTCTGGGTCTGGCAGGTATTGTCGCGCTCAATGGTGTCGACCTCGGGAATTTTTTCGTCGCGCTGATCTTGCTGGGAATTGGCTGGAACTTTGGGTTCATCGGGGCAACAACCATGCTGGCTGGGTCCCATGAACCGCATGAGCGGGGCCGTGTTCAGGGGATGAACGACCTCATCGTCTTTGGCGGAGTGACGGTGGCCTCGCTTGCCTCGGGCGGGTTGATGAATTGCTCGGGCAGCACACCGATCGAGGGCTGGACGGCTGTGAACCTTGCCATGGTGCCGCTGTTGACGCTGGCCGGTGGTGCATTGATCTGGCTGGTCATGCAGCCCAAATCGGCCGAGGTCTGAGTCCGGTTCAGGCGGCGGTTTTTTCCGTATTTGCGGCAAGAAGAAGCACCTACCAGCGCCCGGTGGCAGATCGCAGGATCAGGCTGAGGCGTTTGCGCGCGGGGCTTTGCTCCAATGCGCCTTGCGCAACGGCCCCGGGGGTGTTGCGCGCCAGCTTCAGGATAGTCTCGGCTTGCCAGGCCGCCAACAGCGCGGCTCTGGCAGGTTTTGATATCGTGTGACGCTTTGATCGCGCGCGATGCAAACGCGCGAGCGCGCGATCAGAGAGGGCCCGGATACCGTCACTGGTGCCATCCAGAAGCGGAATGCGTTTGCGCGCCTCAAGTTCAGGGATAGCACGCAGCCAGTTTGCCACGCCCTGGGCATAGCCAAGATCCCTGACCGTCTGTTCCTCGACCTCACCCAGAGAAGAGGCAGCAGCCCAGAGCAAAGTCGCGGATGTCTGGTCAATATAGGTATCAAAATGCGACTGATCCTCGAACGGATCCTTGTAGATATCCCAGCGCCGTGCGGCCACCAGTGGATCGAGTTTGAGGGCGATGTCGCGGGATATCACCTCGGCCAGAGGTGTTGTCACCTCATGACGGCGCACCGATGAGCCCTTGGCGATTTCTTCGACCGCGTCGCGCCACCATTGCAGACGCATCTCGGCAATCATGCTTTCCTGCGTGACCCAGGGTGCGCGGGCCACTTCGAGGTTGAACGCATAGAGCGGAAAAAGCACCCGCCGCGCCGCAACCGGCGCGGCCATCACGGCAAGGAAACGGTCGGGATCACCCCGTTCCACCAACGCCGCGCAGGCCTGAACACTCATGCCACGTCCCGGATCAGTTTCCAGCGGATTGCATCCAGCAACGCCTCGAAGGATGCATCGACGATATTGGCGCTTACACCCACCGTCGACCAGCGGCGCCCTTTTTCATCTTCGCTGTCGATGATGACGCGGGTGACCGCTTCGGTGCCGCCCTGGGTGATGCGGACTTTGAAATCCACCAGCCGCATATCGTCGATGATCGCCGAATAGCGCCCAAGGTCCTTGGCCAGTGCCTTGGCAAGCGCGTTCACAGGGCCGCGGTCGTTGCCCAATTCGTCAAGGGACTCACTGACCGACAGCTTTTTGTCCCCATCGACCTTCACGACCACAACGGCCTCGGACAGGCTGACCATCTGATCATACTTGTTCTTGCGCCGCTCTACCGTCACCTTGTAGCGCTTGACCTCGAAGAAATCGGGCAATGCGCCCAACTCCTTGCGCGCCAGCAGTTCGAAAGAGGCCTGCGCCGTGTCATAGCTATAGCCCTTGTCCTCGCGCTCTTTGATTTGCTCCAGAATACGGCCCAGCGCGGGATCGTCAGGGGCAACCTCCAACCCGGCGTCGGCCAGACGGCTGCGCAGATTAGACTGACCAGCCTGATTTGACATCGGGATCACGCGCGCATTGCCCACGGTTTCGGGCGCGATATGTTCGTAGGTTGCGGGGTTCTTCAGAATGGCGCTCGCGTGCAAGCCGGCCTTATGGGCAAAGGCGGATGCCCCCACATAGGGGGCTTGCTTGGTCGGCACGCGGTTCAGGATGTCATCCAGCATCCGGCTGATCCGGGTAAGACCTGCAAGCGCCTGTGGCGGCACGCCGGTTTCAAAGCGATCCTTGTAGGGTTCCTTCAGCAGAAGCGTCGGAATTAGCGACGTGAGGTTGGCGTTGCCGCAGCGCTCGCCCAGCCCGTTCAGCGTTCCCTGGATCTGGCGCACGCCTGCATCCACCGCCGCAAGGCTGCAGGCAACCGCGTTTTCCGTATCGTTATGCGTGTGAATGCCAAGATGGTCTCCGGGAATGCCTGCGGCGACGACCGCGCCTGTGATCTCGCCGATCTCGTCCGGAAGGGTGCCGCCATTGGTATCACACAGAACCACCCAGCGCGCGCCAGCCTCATGCGCGGCGCGCAGACAGTCCAGCGCATAGGCCGGATCGGCCTTGTAGCCATCAAAGAAATGTTCGGCATCAAACAGGGCTTCGCGCCTTTGCGCCGTGATATGGGCGATCGAGGCGCGGATGTTGTCTATGTTCTCGGCATTGCTGATGCCCAGCGCTTCGGAGACGTGAAACGTATGTGTCTTGCCCACAAGGCAAATGGCGGGTGTGCCTGCATTCATCACCGCGGCAAGCACGTCATCGTTTTGCGCCGATCGGCCCGCGCGTTTGGTCATGCCGAAAGCCGTCATGCGCGCGCGCGTATGGGGCACCGTTTCAAAGAATGCACTGTCGGTCGGATTGGCTCCGGGCCAGCCGCCTTCGATGTAATCGACGCCCAGCGCGTCAAGCGCCATGGCGATGCGCTGCTTTTCAGCGGTCGAGAACTGGACACCCTGAGTTTGCTGGCCATCCCGCAGGGTGGTGTCATAGAGATAGAGGCGTTCAAGGGTCATCGGCATGCCTGAGTCTTGTTGTGCAGGTTCAACGAGACAAACCCTGCCCGACTTTGCGTCCAACAGGTTTGCCGTTCAAAGGGCCCCATGCCTCGAGCGCATCGGGCCGGGACGCTTACGTTCCGGCCAGCCCCCGACCGCCCCCCCGGGCGGGGGCTTGTCCCCCACCCGCGGCCGGGGGCTGGCCAGTGTTCGTCATTCATAACAGGCCTTCCAGTTTTGCCGGATCAAAGTCTGGTGTCGCAAGAAGATCAACGTTCTCTTTTGTCATCTGAACCTCGACGCCCGCCGCTTTCAGAGAAGACCTGAAGCTATCAAGCTTGGCAAAGTTCTTTGTCTCCAACGCCTCAGCTCTCAGAGTTTTCAGCGCGTCCACATAGTCCATGAAATCAAAGCTCTTTGGTACAGCCCATTCGGGCGCCTCGTCCTCCATCAAGCCCAGGAATTGCAATGTGTGCCTGAGGGTCGCCACGTCATTGGCAAGAGACAACTGGTGCAATTCCGCAATTGCGCCTGCCGTGTTCAGATCATCGGCCAGAGCATCAACCACACCTATGTAAGGATCACCGCGCCCGACGCCCTGAATGGCCTGCGCATACCATTTGCGCAGCGTTGCCTCGGCCTCGATACGCTTCTTCTCGGTCCAGTCCATGGGCTTGCGGTAATGCGTTCCCAGAAAGACCAAGCGGATCACTTCACCCGGCACGCCCTGATCCAGCAGATCACGCACGGTAAAGAAGTTGCCCAGGGATTTGGACATCTTCTTGCCCTCGACTTGCAGCATCTCGTTATGCAGCCAGGTATGGGCAAAATCCGCCTCGGGGTGCGCGCAGCAACTTTGCGCGATCTCGTTCTCATGATGCGGGAACATCAGATCATTGCCGCCACCGTGGATGTCGAAACTGGCTCCAAGCAGCGCAAATGACATGGCCGAGCATTCGATATGCCACCCCGGACGTCCACGTCCCCATGGGCTGTCCCAGCCGGGCAAGTCGGAACTGGACGGTTTCCACAAAACGAAATCCATCGGATTGCGCTTGTAGGGAGCCACCTCGACCCGCGCGCCTGCGATCATGTCATCGACGGATCGGCCCGAGAGCCCGCCATATGCGGGATAGCTGTCGACGGCAAAGAGGACATGGCCTTGTGCGGCATAGGCATGGCCCCTGGCGACCAGGTCCTCGATCATGGCGACCATCTGCGCGATGAACTCCGTGGCGCGCGGCTCGGAGTCGGGGCGCAAGGCCGCCAGTGCGTCCATATCCGCGTGATACCAGGCGATGGTCTCATCCGAGCGGGCGCGGATCAACTCTTCCAGCGCGCCCGGCTCTCCGGCAGCTTTGCGCTGTTGCGCGGTCTCATTGATGCGGTCATCCACATCCGTGAAGTTGCGCACATAAGTGACGTGATCCGCCCCGTAGACATGCCGCAACAGCCGGTAGAGCACATCAAACACCACCACAGGGCGCGCATTGCCCAGATGGGCACGGTCATAGACTGTAGGGCCACAGACATACATGCGCACATTGGAGGCATCTATGGGCTCAAAGACCTCTTTGCGTCGGGTCTTGGTATTGGTGAGTTTGATCTCGACCATGGCGTGCAGGCTCCTTGAAGGGCGCGTGGCGCGGGCCTAGCAAGTCTCGTCAATCAAGGGAATATGAGAAACCGGCCCGCTGAAGATTTCAGCAGGTAATGCAGCAGGGAATGAGGCAGATACAGGTTTTCATAAGCTGCGTGTAACACTTTTTTTCGGGTGCGCCAAGCCTATGCGGCTTTGCGCGAAGACAAGGCAGAGTGATCCTTGCGTGAACGTCTTATCATGCGTGAGTATCGAAAGGACAGTTGCAACACAGCGGGATGGGTCTTGTCTGAGGGTTTATTGACATTTCACGCCGCCTCTGCGCCTCTCGGCGCAAACCTACAAAGAGACGGTCATGCAGCTTTCCAAACGTATATCCACCCTTACTGGCGACGGTTCGGACGGCTGGGATGTGTTCAATCGGGCTCGCAAGATGATCGCATCCGGAGAGCCCGTCATCGAACTGACCATTGGTGAGCATGATGTGCGCACGGACCCCACGATCCTTGCGGCCATGGATGCCTCGGCCAGGGGTGGACACACCGGCTATGCGACAGTTGCCGGCGTCAATGCGTTGCGTGAACGCGTGGCCTCGCGGTTGACCGAACGCACCGGGGTGGCGACACGTCCCGGGAACGTGATGATCACGCCCGGCGGGCAATCGGCCTTGTATTCGGCGCATCACGCCGTTTGCGATGAGGGCGATGTGGCTCTGTTCATCGACCCCTACTATGCTACCTATCCCGGCACGATCCGGGGCGTCGGCGCTGTGCCAAGGGCGATACCGACAGACGCAAGCGATGCCTTCCAACCCGGCAGGGACGCTTTGGAAGCCGCCGCACCCGGCGCACGCTCGCTTCTGATCAATTCTCCCAATAATCCGACAGGCGTTGTCTATGACCGCGCCACTCTGGAGCGGATCGCACAGACCTGCATTGCCCATGACATCTGGCTGATCTCGGACGAGGTCTATGACACGCAGGTCTGGGAAGGCACGCATCTGTCGCCCCGGGCCCTTCCGGGGATGCTTGAACGCACTCTGGTTGTCGGCTCGATGTCCAAAAGCCATGCGATGACCGGATCGCGTTGTGGCTGGATCGTGGGGCCGGAGGCAGTCATTGAGCACCTGATCACCCTGGCCACCCATACGACCTATGGCGTTCCCGGCTTTGTGCAGGATGCCGCCATCTATGCGCTGGATCAGGGCCCGGCTTTGGAAGACAAGGTCTCAGCCCCCTTTCGGCGGCGGCGCGATCTGGCGCAGAAGGTGCTGGGTGCACAAAATGCCGTTACGGCCGTCCCCAGCCAGGGTGCCATGTATCTGATGCTGGATATCCGCGCGACAGGGCTGAGCGGGGAAGAGTTCGCCAATGCACTGCTGGATGCGCACAAGATCGCCGTCATGCCCGGCGAAAGCTTTGGCCAGGCGGCGGCCGGGCATCTGCGCGTGGCAATGACCGTGGAGGATGAGGTCTTTCTTGAGGCGCTCGAGAGGCTATGCGCCTTTGCCGCCAGTTACACCTGAGTTTCACAGGTTCGGGGGCTGTCATGTGATGGAGCGAGGCTCTGCCTCGCGCTCCGCCGTAATTTGCGCAAGAAGAAGCAGCGACGGAAAAAGAGAACCCGCAGCCCGGATGAGCTGCAGGTCAGAATTTGGGATGTTCTTGGCTTAAAAGCGGAAGGACGCGCGGATCGCCACACTGGTTGCATCGGCGTCAACACCGGTGCTGTTGATGTTGTTGAAATCATGCTCGAGAATCTCGAGGCCCAGTATCGCGTTCGGGGTCACCTGATAGGCCAGGCCGACACCGTAAAATGCGCCGCTGTCGTCACCCAGCGATGTGTCGACCTCGGCATAGCCAAGCGCACCGTAAAGCAGGAACTGGCCCAGATCGTAGCCAACCGTGCCCTTGAGGCGCCAAACATCGTTGACCCTGGCAGCACCACCGCCCAGTGAGACATCCGTGTCATCATATTCGAATTCACCGCCGGCAACCCATGTGCCGAAATCAAAGCGGTAACCGGCATGCACACCATAGCTTGTATCATCGCCATTGGCCCCGATGTTGGTGTCTACATCCAGCGTCCCTGCCTGGATACCGGCGTAAAAGCCGTCCCAGTCTCCGTCGGCCAATGCCGGCGACGCGCTCAAAGCCGCGACTGCAGCGGCGGCCAGAATAGATTTTTTCATTGTATTGGGTCTCCTTGCCTGTGTGTCGTTCACGCGCCGATGCGCGCGCATCCGATCGGTTTTTGCTGAAAACTACCTGTTCAGTCAGAGAGGTTTTTCAATTCACGTTCACATCACGTAAGGGTGAGCGTCGGAAAACCGCCGATCAGCTGCGTTGGGTTCGGCTGTTAGCAGCCGATAGGTCGAAAACGACATCGGTCGCAAACAGAATAGCGCCGCGACTCATCCCGTCACATTATTCGCCAAACGGAGTGAACATGCAGCACGAGCTTTGCATCATTTGTCTTGTAACCCGCACCATTGGCGCGGAACGGGGACGTGCGGCACGAGGGCGCCCCCATCCTGTCTGACTTCCGTTTACATCTTTTTGACAGGACAACTCCAATGACAGACCAATCCAATACTCCGACCACGTCTTCCGTTCGCAGTGGTGGACGCGCCGCGCGCAGAGCCGCGCGCGCAGCCTCCCTTCCCGACGACATGCGCCCGATCCGACCCGGTCTTTCGGGTGGCACGTTCAAGCCGCTGAGCGACGCGGATATCGCGCGCATTCACGATGCCGCGCTTGAAGCGCTGGAAACGATCGGCCTGGCCGACGCACCGGAAAGTGGCGTCGAGATACTGACCGGAGCCGGCGCTATTCTGGGTGAGGACGGACGCCTGCGCTTTCCCCGCGCGGTCGTTGAAGACGCACTGGCCCTGGCCTGCCGCGATATCACCCTTTTTGGGCGCGATGCCATGTATGACATGCATCTGAACGGCACACGCGTGCATTACGGCACTGCGGGTGCCGCGGTGTCGATGGTCGATGTGGCGGGGCGCAATTACCGCGAGAGTCAGTTGCAGGATCTGCATGACGCTGCCCGGATCGCGCATCAGTTGGATAATTTGCACTTCGTACAGCGCCCCATGGTGGCCCGCGATATCGTTGACAACAAGGAGATGGATCTCAACACGATCTATGCCTGCTGTTCAGGGACCACGAAACATGTCGGCACATCTTTCACGGAGCCGTCCTTTGTGCCCGACGCGTTCGAAATGCTTCATATGATTGCCGGCAGCGAGGCCGCCTGGCGTGCGCGCCCCTTTGTGTCGAACTCCAACTGCTTTGTTGTGCCGCCGATGAAATTCGCCACCGAAGCCTGTCAGGTGATGGAGGCCTGTATCCGGGGCGGAATGCCGGTTCTGCTACTGTCGGCCGGGATGGCTGGGGCGACGACACCCTCGACCGTGGCCGGAGCCATCACGCAAGCCACAGCTGAATGCCTGGCCGGTCTGGTTTATGTCAACGCGATGCAACCGGGACATCCGGCGATCTTTGGCACCTGGCCCTTCGGGTTGGACCTGCGCACGGGCGCGATGTCGATCGGATCAGCCGAGCAGGCACTGCTGAGTGCGGGCTGCGCGCAGATGCACCAGTTCTATGGTCTGCCCGGCGGAGCCGCTGCGGGGGGCGCAGATTCCAAACTGCCCGACATGCAGGCCGGATGGGAAATGATGTGCACCAATGTGACATCCGGTCTTGCCGGGCTGAACATGGTTTATGAGGCAGCCGGCATGCATGCCTCGCTGCTGGGGTTCTGTCATGAATCGCTCATTCTGGGTGATGATCTGATCGGTCACGCGATGCGCGTGGTGCGTGGCATCGAAGTGTCAGAGGAGACCATCGCGCTGGATCAGATGCGCGAGGTCTGCCTGGGTGGACCGGGTCATTATCTTGGGACCGCGCAGACGCTGGCGCGCATGGAGAGCGACTATGTCTACCCCCGTCTCGGGGACCGCACTTCCCCGAAGGAATGGGCGGAAAAGGGCAAACCCGATCTTGTGGAAAAGGCGATCGCGCGCAAAGAGGCGATTCTGGCTGAACGGTCTCCGGCGCGTTTTGATGCGGAAACGGATACGAAGATCCGCGCGCGGTTCAAGATACACCTGCCCTCCTGACGCGCGTCCTCATCGCCGAGTATCTTGCGGCACCCGGTACTGGGGTTTACCGGACGCCGCGCCCCCGTCCTGAACCTGATGCCGCCTTTGGGGGTGCAGCATCCTTGATCTGAAATGGTTCAGGCCAGTCAGCGCGACCACACCGACTCTGGCCGGGACGCGCCGTGTCTCAGATACGCGTCAGCCTTCGGTCGCAGGCATCATGCCTGCCTCCTGGGCGGCCACGACCTCATCATCGTCCAACGCGCCGTCGGCATTGACGTCCATCGCGCTGAACGCTTCGGGCGTGATGTCAGGGTAGACGGCCTGAACTTCATCAATGGTCAGAACGCCGTCGCCATTGGTATCCACTTCGGTGGCCGCCAGAAGGGTTGTGGGCAGGGCCAGTCCGAATGCCGCCAGCAGTGTAAGTACAGTCTTTTTCATCTCTTCCTCCGAGTTTTGTGAAGAAGGCGATTGCTCGTGCCTTCCCTAACTATGACGAGATTGTGGCGCTTTGCGTCCCTGCCCGGATCAACCATTCCGTGTCACACGCCATTGTCTGCCGACGTCTTGGAACGCCATGCGCGGGCTGGCGCCGAAAAAGCGGTGATTCTACAAAAATCGACGGGATCGGCGGAAAACCCCGTCTTTTCAATGCCGCAATCTTCACCAGTCTAGAGCCACGTCCCGGATCCAAATCACCAGGAAGATCAAAACAGGAGGAAGAGATGTCGCTGCCACAAATCGTTAACCTGCCCCAAGACTTGATTGACGTCTTGCCCATGCTCAACCGACGCGCGCGCAAGCTGTGTGACAATCCAAGCGATGCCGCTGATCTGGCGCAAGAGACTGCGCTCAAGATCTGGCAGCGTCACCAAAGCGGAGCACCGATTGCTGACCCGCGGGCCTATGCAATGACCACCCTGCGCAACATCGTCCGGGCCGAATGGCGCACCCGTCTCGAGACCGATGCACTGGAGGACGACATGGCCAGCGCGCCACCTGACGCGATGCGGGTGATTGCCTGCGCCGAGATGCGCGAGGCGATTGACCGGTTGCCATACGATCAGGCGATGTTGCTCAAGCTGGTGATGACCGGCGAGACCAGCCCGCGTGTGCTGGCGCGGCGTATCGGCGTACGCTCGGGGACCGTGATGTCCCGTTTGGCGCGGGCGCGCGCGCGGCTGCGCCAGGAAATGGGCATGAGTCAGACCTGTTCGGTCACAACGCTCTATGAGGAAACGTCGATGAACTGAGCCTATTTCCTGTTGATCAGAACCAATCCGATCGCCACCAGTCCCAAAGCAAGCCATGTGCCAAGGGTGACCGTCTCGTTCAACAGCAGCCATCCGAAAAACACCGCAAGCACCGGAGACAGGAAGCTGAACGAAGCCACGCTTGACGCAGGATAGCGAGACAGCAACCAGAACCACCACAAAAAGCCGAAGCTGGCGATACACAGGATCTGAAACAGCATGCCCCAGAGATGAATCGGCTCGATGTTGCGTACCATGTCGCCAAAGTAGAATGCTGCAAGCATCAGGATAGGCGCAGAAATCGCCAGTTGCCACAGCAGTTGAACTTCGGGTTTTTCCTGCGACAGGGGCGTGAGGCGCACCGTCAGGGCGATACCGGCCCAGCACATGGCCGCAAAGATACCAAGAAGGTCACCGGTCAGGCTGACCTGGGCCGCACTGCGATCCAAAAGCGCCATGATGACGCCGGCCATCGCGAAAACCAGCCCGAGAGAGCGGCGCTTGGTCAACTGCTCTCCGGGCAACACGAAATGCCCGACCAGCGCCAGCCAGACTGGCATGGTATACAGCATGATGGATGCGCGTGATACGGTGGTCATATCCAGGGCGGTGTAGATCGCCATGAATTCGACACCGAAAAGCACGCCGACCAGAATGCCGCCAAACCGGGCCGATGGCGCGGTAAAAACCGATATCCCCCGCAGGCGCATCCAAAGCAGGATAACCAACAGCGCTCCGACCGACCGCAGACCGGCCATGAACACCGGGCCGAACCCGCCGCCAGAGACTTTGATCACCACCTGATTGAAAGCCAGAAGCGTGGCAAAGCTTGTCAGCATCACCGCGCCTATCGCATCGACATTCGTTTTTCTTTCCATTCGCTCATGTGGAGAGGGCCGCACGGTCAGTGTCAAGCGGGCTTGCGTCTTGTTGGAAGATCATTTGTTCTGCACTGCGCAAAAAACCGCATGACTCCTGACGTATGATCAGCCCGATCAATCACGGGTAAAGAGTGACAGCCGCCACAAGCAGTGAGTTATGCCCGAAAGTTGGTGATGGTCTGAAGTAGGCGGC
>NZ_JBASXK010000151.1:0-16601 GCF_049276915.1 Aestuariivita sp.
AAACGCCAACACACTGAAATTGCTTCACTTTTTTAATGCGCCCTTCTGAAGGCCTAGGGCGGTCGGTTAGAGACAAAGCGGGTTCAGAGACCGATTTTGGGTATTTAGCCAGTCTCCGAAGGGCGGTTGCAACGGCTAAACCCCTTTGAAACAAAAAGAAAAAAAGGCCCCATAAGGGCCCATCATCGGTTTCGGTAAGTGTAAGTGGCGGAGCGACAGGGATTCGAACCCTGGAGACGGTCTCCCGCCTACACACTTTCCAGGCGTGCGCCTTCGACCACTCGGCCACCGCTCCATGCGGGCGACTTGTGCAAGATCGCTCGCGCCATTGCAAGGCGCAAAACGCCCTTGGAACACATTCGATGATTAATCTTCGACGTGAAGATAGATGCGTCGGTTCTGACGGCCTTTCTTCTCGGTCTTGCCGATGCGCAGAATCCCGATTTCCCCTGTTGTGCGCACATGTGTCCCGCCACAGGGTTGCAGATCCACCTGATCCTCGCCCTCGCCGATACGTATGAGACGCACACGCCCTGCCCCGCGCGGCGGGGCGACGGACATTGTCTTGACCAGCTCGGGCTGCGCGTCGAGTTCGGCCTGGGTGATCCATGTCTCGGTCACCGGCAGGTCCAGTGCGACAAGGGCTGTGAGCGTGTCGGTCAGCGCGTCCTTGTCGATTTCGGCGTCAGGCATGTCGAAGTCAAGCCGGCCCTTGCCCGGCGAGATGGAGCCGCCCGTCACAGGCAAAGGCACGACAACCGAAAGAAGATGCAGGGCGGTGTGCACGCGCATATGTGCAAATCGCCGCTCCCAATCGAGCTGTTGCGTCACTTCGGTGCCGATCGGCGGCAAGGAACCCGCAGCACCAGGCACCAGCGCAATTGCCCCGTCCGCTTTGACCGTTGTGGCAATCTGCAGGCTGCCGCCATCCCAGCTGAGATGGCCGCTGTCGCCGGGTTGGCCGCCCGAAGTCGCATAGAACAGGCTTTGATCCAGGATGATCCCGCCCTCGGTCGTGTGGCCGGTCACCCTGCCCGAGGCTGTGCGTTGATATGCGTTTTCAAGATACAGCGGTTCACTCATGTGTCTGCTCCATCGTCGGAGGTCGGTCGCAGGGCTTCGGGGTTTCGCAACCAGATGTCGCGCTGCGCGAAGGGGATCTCGATGCCCTCGGCCGCAAAGCGTTTGGCGATCTCATGGTTGATGTCGGATTTTACCGACAGCACCCAGTTCACATCACGCAGGATGGCCCGGATTTCGAAATCCAGTGAATCCGCTCCAAACCCCTGGAACACGATGTTCGGGGGTGGATTGGCAAGTACCATGGGATGGGCTTCGGCGATCTCGCGCAGAATGGTTTCGACACGGCGCGTGTCAGTGCCATAGGCCACGCCAACCGGAGCGATCAGTCGCCCGATCGTGTTCCCGCGGGTATAGTTGGTCACTGTCCCGCTGATGAAATCAGCGTTTGGAATGATGACATCCGTGCGATCAAAGGTTTCTATCCGGGTTGAGCGCACCGAGATATCGCGCACATAGCCCATGCTCCCGTTGACCTCGATCCAGTCGCCTTCTGCGATCGGGCGCTCGATCAAGAGGATAATGCCCGAAACAAAGTTCTGAACGATGGTCTGAAGGCCAAAGCCGACGCCGACCGACAGGGCACCGGCCACGATCGCAAAGCCGCTCAGATCAATGCCTGCGCTTGTGATGGCAATCAGTGCGGCAAAGAAGATGCCCAGATAGCCAACGCCGGACACCACGGCATTCTGCGCGCCGACATCAAGGTGGGTCTTGGGCAGAAGCGATGTCTTGAGCGCGTTCTGAAACAACCGCGTCAGCATATAGAGTGCAGCGAAGATAACTGCGAAGATCAGGAAGTCAGATGGCGAAACCCGAGTGTCGCCCAACGAAAAGCCGTTGTTGAACAGCTTCCAGAGTTCCAGGATTTCGCTGGGACGCGCCCCCCAGATCAGGGCCAGCGGCACCAGTATGACAATCGACAGCGCAAAAGCGATAAGAACGGGCACGAGGGAGTCCTTGCCCTCCTCACCGCGCCCTGACAGCCAGCAATAGACATCCGCAAGAAAGCGATGAAGAACGGCGGCAAGGCCAATAACTGTCAGCGATTTGATCGTTGGATAAAGGATCGATGCCGCGAGATTTGTATATCCAAGCCCTGCGATGAACGGAGTCGTGACAGCGACAACAATGGAAATCTGACCGGCGATCTTGAGAAACAGCGCAACGCCGGATTTCTGAGTTTGGTCTTCATCCGCATCGTTTGGAACATGTATTGCTTTGACGAGGATCTGACCAAGACGGAACAGGATGATCGCGGCCACCACCAGAATCGGAAATGCGACCACAGCCTGCTCGTTGGCGGAGGCGTTTTCCAAATCCATGAGTTGATGCAGAATATCGTTGCCAACATAGAGCACCGACAGCAACGAGCCGTAAAACCGCAACTCGGCGCGTCTTTCCTGGGCAAAGGCGAACAGTGCATCTTCGTCACGTTTGGAAAACAGTTGTTCACACAGCCACCGCAGCATGAGCAACACCATTGCCCATTCGGGCAGGCTTTCTACCAGTTTCGAGACACGTGGGCCAACAACACCCGTAGAGATGATCGCTCCGGAAATGAACACCACACCGATGATCGGAATGATGATGCGGCCCAGGGATACAAGGAAACTCCAGGTTCCCGTTCCCGCCCCGCCAAAACGCCTGAAGTAATTGCCTGCCGCCACGGACCATTTCCGCCCTCGCAACAGCAGCACCAAGCCGATGAAAAACAGTGTCAGAACGACGGGCAGGTTTTTGCGCAGGTCCGCGCGGTAGCGATCCGAGGCCCAGGGCGTTTTGACTTCGCTCACCATCGACGCCACGGTTTCGCCCAAAGAGCTGACCGCGTCGAACCATAACGCCGGATTGAGTGGTGTGTCGTTTCGTGAAAGCAGATTTGCCGCGCGTCTTTCCGCCAGAATTCGGTCGATCTCGCGGATCAGACCATCTGCCAGATTATAGGCTTCTTCCGCCGCCACAACCGGGGCGCGTACCTTTTGCAATTGTTGGTTCAGTTCCGCGCGTCTGGTGGCGATCTCGGGTGCTTCTTGCGCGTTTTCGGGCGGTGGCCCCAGAGCATTGATCTGCGATTGCAGCGTCTCGATCCGTTCCGAGTTCAGGCCACTGGCAGCCAGAAACTGTTGGCGACTGCTCACCAACTCAGAGCGGATCATTTCGAATGCCGCGTCAGAAGCACGCGCGGCATCAATCGCATTTTTGGCGCGGTCGGCCAAAGTTTGCCATTGAGCAAAATCGGGCTGCGTCGCGGAGTTGCCTTGTGCTGACACGGCACCGCCCAAGGCCGTCCAGAACAGAACACTCAGCAGCAGGAAAAGGCGCACATGGCCAAACATCACGAGTCCTCGAATACACCGGGAATGCTAAGTGGAGGGCTGATCATCCAGTCCGGAACCGGCAGGTCCTTTTCGCGCAGGAAATCAGGGTTGAACAGTTTGGACTGATAGCGTGTCCCATAGTCACAAAGTATCGTCACGATGGTATGACCCGGCCCCAGATCGCGGGCCAGCCTGACGGCGCCGGCTATGTTTATTCCGGATGATCCGCCCAGGACCAGACCTTCTTCGCGCAACAGGTCAAAGACATAGGGCAATGCTTCGGTGTCGGTGATCTGATAGTTGAAATCCGGTTTCAGACCTTCCAGATTCTTGGTGATGCGAACCTGTCCGATACCCTCTGCGATGGATCCACCCTCAAGGATGATTTCACCCGTGGTGTAGTATGAGTACAGGCCCGCACCCATGGGATCGGCCAGACCGATCTTGACCCCTTTGGGCTGCAACGCCGCGGCCACACCAGCCAGCGTGCCGCCCGATCCACAAGCGCAGATGAACCCGTCCACCCTGCCATCAAGCTGATCCCATATCTCGGGGCCGGTCGTTTCGATATGCGCCTGTCTGTTGGCGACATTGTCGAACTGATTGGCCCAGATTGCCCCATGGGGTTCTGTCTTGTTCAACTCACGCGCCAAACGCTCGGAATAGCGCACAAAGTTGTTGGGGTTTCGGTAAGGAGCGGCCGGTACCTGCACCAGTTCCGCGCCAGCCAGACGCAGCATGTCCTTTTTCTCTTCGGATTGGGTTTCAGGAATGACGATGACCGTGCGATATCCCATCGACGCCCCAACCAGTGCCAGCCCGATTCCGGTATTGCCGGCGGTGCCTTCAACAATGGTTCCACCCGGTTTCAACTCGCCGCGCGCAACGGCGTCACGGATGATGTAAAGCGCCGCGCGGTCTTTTACCGATTGGCCGGGGTTCATGAATTCCGCCTTGCCGAGGATCTCGCAGCCGGTCTCTTCGCTGACCTTGCGCAGTTTTATCAAAGGCGTGTTGCCGACCGCGTCGGCCAAATCCTGTGCAATGCGCATGGCATCCCCCAAATACTGTCTTTGCGCTCCGGTGTATCGTTCGCCGAGAGTGACCTCAAGGCGAAGCACGCAACCGCCCGTGATTGAGCGAAAGCCAGAGAGCAGTGGTGATCAGAGGGGTATCGCGAAAACGCTGCGTCCGCAGCCCTTCGACCAGATCGTCATAGCTCAGGATCAGGCGTTTGATGTCTTCACCCTCGCTCTGCATCCCGCCACTTTCCACCAAATCACCTATATCAGCCAGAGCCACATACATCGACACGAACTCGGTCGAGGACCCGGTGCTGGAATAACTGCGGCAGACCAGTTCCAGATGATCGAGCGTCGCGCCAACCTCTTCAAAGGCCTCGCGATGCACGGTTTCTTCCGGTGTTTCGCCAGGATCGACAAAGCCCGAAACCGGTTCGATCACCCAAGGTGACAGATCGCCATTGGCAAAGACATTCGGGCGGAACTGTTCGGTCAGCAACACCGCATCGCGATGCGGATCATAGATCAGTACGCTCACCGCATCGCCGACAACGAAGATCTCGCGATCCAGGATCGCGCTGGTGGTTCCGTCATACCGGGGATAGGTCAGAAGCATTTGCTGCAAGGCATAGAAATGTGCATGTTGCCGCGTGAGTTCCAGCACATGCACATCCTCCGCGCCCGGGTGGTGATCGGGCGATGGGCCGCGCGCTTGCGCCGCGCACCATGCCGCCGCCCGCCTGCGGATCATGGGCATTTTCTGAGCCAGCTCTTCCTCGCTCCAGGTGCCAAAGCCGCTCATGGCCTCCGTGGCGGTGCGCAGGCTCAATTGTGCCCAGTCCTTCTCCCAGTCTTCCAGCGACCACAGCTCCCCTTGTGGCCACTGCCCCGGTTCAGGAAAAAACACAGAAGCCGGGATGGTTTGCCCAGCCTGCGTGCGCACATCACGCGGTGACAGATCAAAGGTAAATCCGCCCTCGTAAAAATTCAGTCGAGACATGTCCTGCGGGGATGCGCCGCGCAGGACAAGGCCGGGCGCGCGCGTGCCGAGCGCATGCTGGATCATCGGAAAAGGCTGATCCTTCACCCAGTAGACCGCGTGATCCGGCAAATGCGCGTCCACAAGGTCCATGTCTTGTCGCGCGCGCCCCAAAACGCGTTCCAGCAAAGGAACGTGGCGCAGCGTGCCGTAGAAAAACAGAGATGTCAGCGCCATATGCGCGAGATGTGTTCGGTCAATGCCCCGGCGACCACCGCACCAATGAACAGCGTGAGCAGGATATTTGGCTGCGCCATCATCACTGCAAACTCATATCCGATTTCGAAAATGGCGATGATGGCCTCAAACGGTCCGTCATAGCGATTGCGCATCGCCAACCGAACCATCTCATAGCAGCCCTGCACAAACAAACCCCAGAACACCAGCAAAGCCGTGCCGGTGATACCGTTCGTGATGCCAGCCGTCATGCCGCGCCCTGCGCGCGGTCCCATGGTTTTCCAGCCGATCACCAGTCCCAGAGCCATGTTGAGAGGCGTGAACAACCCGAAATCCTTACCCTCAGGAAACAGGGGGATGATCTGCCCGGATACGACAAAGGCAATCACCGCGAGAAAAATCGCGGCGAACAGGCTTGATGCATTCGGCATGATGCTTTGCAAGGCCGACCCCTTAACTTGGTCGGGAAATCGTAATCTGGGTTACGTCGCAATTTCCACTCTGAAAAGTCGATGCGCAGGAAGTGAGGTAAAAATTCCACATCCGGCGGAACCGCTCGTCAAAGCCCTGTTCGGCCACCTGGTCCCATTTCTCGTTGAAGGTCTCATGCCAGCGTCGCAGTGTCAGGTCATAGCTGGGGCCGAACTCCACGGACTTCACAACAGCAAGACCGGCGGTTTCGACCTGTGAGCGCAACACGGATGGGCTGGGCAGCATGCCGCCCGGAAAGATGTACTTCTGGATGAAGTCCACGCCGCGTTTATAGACGTGCCAGCGCCGGTCCGCGACCGTGATGATCTGCAGCGTCGCATTGCGTCCGGGCTTGAGTCTTTCGCGAACGGTTTCGAAATAGGTTGGCCAGTATTTTTCGCCGACCGCCTCGAACATCTCGATCGAAGCGATGCCATCATACAGGCCACGTTCATCACGATAATCCTGCAGCTTGAATTCAACCAGATCAGAAAGTCCAGCATTGGCAATACGTTGCCGGGCGTAATTGAACTGCTCTTCGCTGATGGTCAGTCCCGTGACGCGCATGCCACGTTCCTTGGCGGCGTATTCGGCAAACCCGCCCCAGCCGCAACCGATTTCCAGGATATGATCTCCGGGCTTTGCGCCCATCTCATCGATCATGGATGCGTATTTTGCGATCTGCGCGTTTTCCGTGCTTTCCTGACCGGTCGAAAACATCGCCGAGGAATAGGTCATCGTGTCGTCAAGCCAGAGCCGATAAAAGTCATTCCCAAGATCATAATGATAGGAGATGTTCTTGCGGGCCTGGGCTTTGTGATTGCGCTGAAGCCAGAACCTGATCTTCTCGAAGGTGCGCACAAACCCCATACCGGGAAAGCCGTCATAGAGCCCTTCATTGTCCGCATGCACCAGATCCATGAAGGCCTGCAGATCAGGCGTTGACCAATCGCCATCCAGGTAGGCATCGCAAAAACCCAGATCTCCCTCGCGGATCAGGCGTGCAAATACATCATTGCTGTGAATATGCATTTCAGCCACTGGTCCGGGGTGCTTGCCTTGTGCGCGAAACACGCGCCCATCCGGCAGGACAAGGTCCAACCGACCATAAACCAGATGTTCGGCCATATCGAACACACGGGAAAAATAGCGTGGCAGGTCTTGTTGCCCGTCAGTGGAAGTCAGGATCATGCAGATTCTCAGTTTTTCTTGTTGGATAAGAAGCTAGAATGGTCGCGCAGAGGCGGCAAGCCATGTGGTTCATTTTGATCAGAAATTTCGATGTTCATAGGCATCCAATGCGCGTTTTCGCCCCACATCGGCGGCAACGATCGCAGCGGGATAGGCGTCACTGGGTGCCATCTGCCAAGACTTGGGTATGGCATCAAAATATGAAAGCGCGGCCTGGGAGGGTTTTGACAGGCCTTCGGCCAGCCATTTGCGCACATAGGCGCGCTGTGGATCAAACTTGTCCAACTGCGTCACCGGGTTGAAAACCCGGAAATAGGGTGTCGCATCCGGACCTGATCCGGCGGACCATTGCCACCCTATCGCATTGCTGGCCGGATCCCAGTCGATCAGGCAGTCTTCGAACCATTTCAACCCGATCTGCCAATGACATTGCAGATGTTTGGTCAGATAACTCGCGACGATCATGCGCCCACGATTGTGCATGCGTCCGGTCACATACATTTCTCGCATCGCGGCATCCACGAATTGCATCCCTGTGCGCCCACGCTTCCAGGCAATGGCCTCGGGCGTGTCGGGATCCGTGTTCCAGGGAAATGCGTCCCAGTCTTCTTTCCAGTTGCCTGTCAGAATACGCGGTGTGTGGTGCATCAGATGATAGGCGAACTCGCGCCACACCAGTTCTTTCAGGAATGTCTCGCTGCCAGCCTTGCCGTCTTGCAAAGCGCGCATGCCCGCAGCCCAGCATCGATGCGGGCTGATCTCACCAAGGGCGAGATTCTCTGACAGGCCCGAGGTTCCATCCTGATCCGGCCGGTCCCGGCTGGCATCATAGCCCGCCACGATATGGTCGATGAAACAGGCAAGTCGGTCGCTTGCGGCCTGTTCCCCCAGTCTCACATGGGGCCGCACAATGCTTGCGCCGCGGTTCATCGCGGCTCCCATCTGCCAGGTCTCCAATCGGTCGGAGTTGGGCCAGGTCCGAGGGGCGGGAATGGTTTTCGGCGCCGGCAGCGGTGCATCCACGATGCGCGTGCGCACCATTTTCCAGAACGGGGTGTAGACCTTGTAATACCCGCCTGTCTTGGTTTGAACGGTCCAGGGCTCGAACATCAGATGCCCCCCGAAAGACCGCGCCTCGATCCCATCCTCTTTCAGCGTCGATTTAACCCGCGTATCGCGCGCCACACTGTCCGGGTCATAAAGGCGCGACCAATAGACCGCCCCTGCCCCGGTTTCGCGGATCAGATCGCTCAGCACCTTCAGCACATCGCCACGTCTCAGGATCAAACGGCTGCCCGCAGCCTCCAACGACCGAGCGAAGCGCTCAAGCCCAAGGCCAAGACGCCATTTCGGTGCGGCACCCAGACCCTCTGCCAGATCGTCAAGAATATAGACCGGGATCACTGGCCGCCCGGTTTCGCAGGCTGCATGCAAGGCCGGGTGATCGCACAGCCGCAGATCGCGCCTGAACCATATGATCACCGGAGAGGTGCTGTCTTGCATGCCGTCATCTTCCCTGCCCTGATCTGCCCGTTGCCCGCGCAGCCCTGTATCTTCAGCCCAATTGGCTCATTTGTCGCAAAGGGCAAGGGGGGCATTGCGTTACGCTTATGCCTGTTCGGGATGTGCACTCATCGCCTTGTGCTTTGCAAGAAGTCCGAACGGCTGGCCGTGCGGCAGGTTCATCCGCCCGATTTCATCGGGCCAAGCCCCGCAACAGGATGTGGAACATTTGGCAAGCGCCAGACAGCGAAAGGTCAGTTGGCATGAGACGCGCGACCGGGCATCCGCCGTGCCCTAAAGCACCTCATCAAGCGCATTGAGCAACTGATCGACCTCGTCCTTACTGGTGTAATGCACAAAGCTGAGCCGCAACACGCCATCCTGCGGAGATATTCCCATAGCCTCCAACGGGCGCTGCGCAAAAAAGTCACCACCCCCACACATGATCCCGTATCTGGCAAGTGCCGCCGCGACCGGTTCGGCGGGCCGGTTGAGGGCCAGGGCAACTGTCGGCGCGCGCAGTTCGGCTTCGGTCGGGCCCAGCAAACGCACTGCATTGCGTGACTTCAACGCATCCAGAAGCGGCTGCAACAAAGCGACCTCATGGGCGCGCATCAGATCATGGGCCAGCCCACCGCGCCCATTGGCATCCAGATGGCCACCGCCATGATGGCCGGCAAGGGCGTCGATGTAATCGGCCATTCCGGCGCTGGCGGCGATCTGCGCATGATCCGGCCCCGCAGGCGTAAAGCGTTTGTAAAGCGAGCCACCGTTGAAATGATGCCCCTGGTTGGGCAGCATCTCGCCCAGGGCGCGCCGGATCACCATACAGCCCTGATGGGGGCCATAGGTCTTGTAGGCGGAAAACAGATAGATATCCGGGCCCAGATCTCCGACATTGGGCAGGCCATGCGGCGCGTATGAGACGCCATCCACACAGACAAAAGCACCGGCCGCATGGGCGGCGGCTGTGATCTCTATGACCGGATTGATTTCTCCAACCACGTTCGAGCAATGCGGAAAACACACGAGACGCACGGATTCATCCAGCAGATTATCAAGCGCCTCCAGTTCCAGTCGGCCGGTATCGGGATTGATCTTCCATTCCCTCACGTCGATCCCTGCCTCGCTCAGGCGACACCAGGGGCCGGAATTTGCCTCGTGATCCTGATTGGTGACAATGATCGCCTCACCCGGCGACAACCACTGCCGGAACGCCTGGGCCAGCACATAGGTGTTCTGCGTGGTGGATGGGCCAAAAGACAGCTCGTCGCTGGCCACACCAAGGATGGCCGACAGGCGGCTGCGCGCCTCATCCATCTCCTCGCCGGCAAGGCGGCTGGCCTCATAGGCGCTATAGGGCTGCAACTTGCGCTGCGTATAATAGCGCGTCAGGCGATCTATCACCTGTCCGCAGGCATAGGAACCACCGGCATTCTCGAAGAAGGCCTGTCCCTGCAGAGAGGGTTCGCTGAACGCCGGGAATTGGGCGCGCACAAAATCAAGATCAAGCATCATGCCGGCACTGAAATGCAAAAAGCCCCGATGCGCAAGCACCGAGGCTTTTCAATCTGGTCGGGTCAGATCATTCGGCCTGTCCAGGGGCCTCCCGCGTGACCAACAGGGCGTGTTTGATCCTGGCAGTCACCTGTCCAGATGATCAGGCGTTCACGTCAACGACCACGCGCCCCTTGACCTGACCCTTAAGGATGTCGGCCCCCAGCTGCGGCAGATCCGACAGGGTGGCCGGCTGGATCATCGACTCAAGCTTTTCCATCGGCAGATCCCTGGCAATCCGCTGCCAGGCCCGCACGCGGTTGTCATAGGGTTGCATGACGCTGTCGATCCCCAAAAGGTTCACCCCTCGCAGCAGGAACGGGATCACCGTGG
This sequence comes from Aestuariivita sp., assembly GCF_049276915.1. Taxonomy (NCBI): domain Bacteria; kingdom Pseudomonadati; phylum Pseudomonadota; class Alphaproteobacteria; order Rhodobacterales; family Paracoccaceae; genus Aestuariivita; species Aestuariivita sp. The sequence continues at coordinate 10,695 of NZ_JBASXK010000151.1, forward strand.
CCGGCAGGCCCGCGCCGCCCGCAAGGCCAACTGCGGCAACCGAGGCACCATATTTCATCTGCCCCAGGACACGGGCCAGCATCGCGCCGCCCACGGCATCGACACAGCCCGCCCAGGTCTCGCCTTCCAGAGGGCGTTTGGTGGTCTCGTTGATCTCTTCGCGCGCCACGATCTGCGTCGCCCCGAGGGATTTCAGATAGTCGGCCGTTTCCGGGCGGCCGGTCACACCTGCGACCTCATGGCCCAGATTGGCCAGGATGGCGGTTGCAACAGACCCGACACCGCCCGCCGCACCGGTCACCAGAACCGGACCATCCTTGATGCCGTGATCTTCCAGCGCCATAACAGCCAGCATCGCGGTAAGACCAGCAGTTCCCACGGCCATCGCCGCGCGCGTATCAAGACCCTCCGGCAGCGGCACAAGCCAGTCGGCCCGCACCCGCGCTTTCTGCGCATAGCCGCCCCAATGGGCCTCACCGACACGCCAGCCGGTCAGAACAACCTTGTCGCCCACCGCATATCGCGGATCATCCGACGCTTCGACCGTACCCGCAAAATCAATGCCCGGGACATGAGGATAATTGCGCACCAAACCGCCTCCGGGACCGATGCACAAACCGTCCTTGTAGTTCACGGTCGAATACTCGATGGCGACCGTCACATCCCCTGCGGGCAGATCATCCAATGTCAGTTCTTCGACCGCAGCAGACGTCTTGCCGCTCTCTTCGTCCTTGCGGACAACCAATGCTCTCATCTTACGCTCCCATGTTCATCTTGCTAGAAATATCCCCGCCGGAGGCTCCGGCGGATCACCAAACGACTACAGCCAGAAGCTGTCCCGGACAGTCGCCGTGCGCATCCCGGCGGATGTTTCAACCTCGACAGCGGTGCCCGCATCCCAATGGGTCATCCGGATCATGCCAATGGCGACATTGGTCTGAAAATCCGGAGACCACGCCGCCGAGGTCACCTGCCCCACCTGCTTGCCATTTGCAAGGATCGGCCAGGGGCGATCGCATCCCGGAACCTTGTCGCCATCTATGGCGATCGCACGGATCTGCTTGACCGGGCCTTCCTTTGCAACGCGCAACAAGGCATCCCGGCCGATACAGCCAATCGCTGTCTGCGTATCGCAAAACCGCCCCAGACCACATTCATGGGGTGTGTTGTCGTCTGTCATGTCGTTGCCGTAAGACAGAAGGCCCGCCTCGATGCGCTCGATCCCGTTGGGGCAGCCCGCGCGCACATTCAGATCTTCGCCGACCTCAAACAGCGCATTCCACAGTGGCATGCCGATATCGCTGCCTTCGACATAGATCTCAAACCCGCCCTGCTTGGAGTAACCCGATCGGGCAACCGCCAGATCACGCCCCTGGAACTGGAACATGTCAAAGCGGAAAAAGCGGATATCGCGCACCCGGTCCCCCAGAACCCGCGCCAGCAGATCGTCGGACTTGGGCCCCTGGATTGCCAGGGGCGAGATATCGGGCTCATCCACCAGAACGTCCAGGCGATAGCCATTGGCGATGCCTTTCACCCAAAGCAGCAGATCGCTGTCTGCGATCGAAATCCACCAGCGATCTTCGGCCAGTTTGACCGCCACCGGGTCGTTCAGCATCCCGCCGGTTTCATCCACGATGGGCACATAGAAACACTGTCCCGGAAGCATCCGGCGCAGATCGCGCGGAGTGAGCATCTGCATCAGGCGCCCGGCATCGGGGCCGCGCAGTTCAACCTGGCGCTCGCAGGCCACGTCCCAGACCTGAACATGGCGTTTCAGGTGGTGGTAATCAGCCTCGACGCTTTCGAACATCGTTGGCAGCAGCATGCGGTTGTAAACCGTATAGGCTTTGACGCCAGCGGCTTCGACACCGTCAGAGAAAGGTGTGCGCCGCAACCGGCGCGAAGGGGTAATGAGCGCCATCAGGCGTCCTCCGGCATAAAGACAAGATCGCTGACAGTCGCTTTCGCTCCGGCAGCCGTGAGCATCGCATGCACTTGCCCGCGATGATGGGTCTGGTGATTGAAGAAATGAACCACGCACTGTTGCATGGGCCGTCTGACGTCTTTCTCCAGAGTGCCGGAATACCAGGTCAGATCGCCCCTTAGATCGATGTTGTTGATGGTATCCGCCCAAAGCTTGATCCGGCCATCGGTACGAAACCGTTCGGCACTCCAGGCAGCCAGCGTGGGACACATGGTGGTGTTGTCGCTGGCATCGCACCGGGGACCGGGCCCGCCATCAAAGCGCGACATCCACAGTTGATCCCCCCAGAGCAGGTGATTGATCGTCGCCATGATCGAGCCGAAAAACGCCTTTCGATCCAGGGTCAGTTCCTTGGGGGCCAGAGCTTGAAGATAGTCCAGCAACTGTTTGTTTTGCCAAATATTATAACGCGACATCATCACGCAATAATCACGGCTGATCATCCCTTGGCACCCTTCCAGTCGATCGGGCAGATCTCTGCAGATTTGCCGCCAAAATCCCAGATACGGCCATAGTCGCGGACTTTCGACTTCACACCACGTGCGGCGATGATGTCGGGCCCCATCCAGTATTTCGAATTGCTGATGACCACGGGATGATCCGCATCCGCGCCGTCGATCATCTCGATTTCACCCTGGATCTTGCGCCCGATATAGAGACCACGCTTCTTGCCATCGCGCACGATCTCGACCTTTTCGCGCTCTGCGCCGACGATATCGCTGACCAGCATCGTGAAAAGGCCGGTCGTGCCGCCTGCAGAGCCCGAGAAAATCTGCAACAACCCGTTATAGGCTTTGCCCGACGAGCGTTCATCCACATAGGCCGCGACTTTCCAGCCGCCTTCGGCCATGCGGCCGGGTATTTCCACCATCAGCCCTACATTCAGGCCAGAGAGATCTTCACCTTCGTAATGGCCCTCATCGATCGCGATGGCCATCCAGGCATAACAATGCCCTTCCGTGGGAGGGTATGCGCCAAGGCTGATCACACAGGGACAGAACACGGTGCAGGAGCAGTTCAGGAACAGCTCGCCCTTGATCGCCCAGTCTGTCGGCGTCATCTGGCGCCGCTTGGGGTTGTCCATGCGGCTATCGATGCGCTGACTGACGGGTAACCTGTCGGCGTCGGGGCGTTTCTTTACGGCCATGTTAACCTCCCATGACAATCGGGCTTGCGATCACGGCGATACCGCCAAAGATCAGTGCAAAACCCATTGGTTTGATGACGAAATGTCCAATTTGCGGTAACTTTTCCAGCACCATGAAGACTGTGGCAAGGCCCATCCAGAGCAGGCTCATCATGCCGCCAACAAATCCCAGTGCCATGAACCCCCAGCAACAGCCGACGCAGAATGCGCCCAGGCGCAGGCCCATCCACAGACCACCGCGCGCGCCGGTGCGCCAGCGGGTCAGGAAAAAGCTCATCGGACTGTGACAGACGCCGTGGCAGATTTCTTTTGCGCGGGTGAACTGAAACGCTCCCACCGCGATCAGCAATCCGCCGGCCACCAAAGGCGACGTCGCGATGCCAAGCATATCAATGACACCCGAAAAAAGCAGTCCAAGCTGCACCGTGGTGATTAAAGCGGCAAAGGCCAGCCAGGCGATCGAATATCCGGCCAGAACGCCCAACCATCCAATCCGCGTACCATTCGCGCTGATCATCAGGTCTTCGTATGCACGCAGGGTCGGCACCATCGTCGGCAACATCATCGCCGCCATCATCACCGCCCACATCGCAAAGAGCGGCCAGAATTCTGCCATGGGCATATACATGTCCATGCGCGGATCCATTCGGCGCATCGCCTCGCCCATGGGGCCGGGACGTCCGATCAGATCCAGGTCCATCTGCATGGCCATCGCGTACAGCCACCACCAAGACGCAAGGATTGCGCCGAAGAAACCAAGCCAGAGAATGCTGCGCAGTGCAGGACGCGTCACCTGAGCCCTCCCGACTCAATACTTGCAATTTAAATGTCAGACTTTTAAATGTCTGACAAATGAAAATTGACCCAGAGAACCGCTCCGACCTGTCTGCCCAAATCGCAGCTGCGATCCGCGATGCCATCATCAGCGGTCGGTTGATCGTGGATGAGCGGTTGCCCTCGGAGGCCGAGCTGTCCGAGCAGTTCAACGTCTCGCGGCCCACGGTGCGCGAAGCCCTGAAAAGACTGGCAGCCCAAGCCCTTATCCGCACCCAGCGAGGGGCAACCGGCGGTGCTTTCGTGAACCGTCTGAGCTTTGAGGATGCCTATTCTCAGCAGATTACCACATCCACTCTGCTGCTCAGCATGAATGCGGTCAGCTTTGATACGGCCTGTGAGGCGCGGTATGCGCTGGAGCGCGCCTGTGCGCCGCTCTCTGCCAAGCGTCGCAGCCCCGATCACCTGGCGACCATGCGCGCCGAGATCCACCGCCAAAGCCAGCCGGGCCTGACCGATGAGGCATTCTGCGCCTCTGACGTTGCGTTCCACCGCGCGCTTGTGGATGGCGCCGCCAACCCGGTACTGTCCTATCAACTGGCCGGCGCGGTCGAAGCGATGCAGCCCCTGATGAACATGATCACTTTCACGGCGCGTGATCGCGCGGCGATTGTCGATCTGCACACGCGCATCGCAGATGCCATTGACGTACAAGACGCCCGATCCGCCGATAACGGGCTTGCAGAACTCGAACTTTATACCCGCCGTCTGGCTGAAGACGTCATGGCCGCACGCGCCGCACGGGTCGGCGCTTCCCCTACCGGCAGCTGACACGACAGGTCGCTTTGAACGACCCCGCCATGCAGAGCGGGTCCAACAGCGCATGCAGGATCGCGATGGATCTTGCGCGGATGTGACAGAACGCTTCCATCCGCCGCGTCATGCGTCTTTCCTGCTTGAGCAAGCGGTCCGGCGCGTTAGGTCTGGGTCATGGCAGATTGGATCAACATCATCGCAATGGGGTTCACCATTGCTTTCGGGCTCTTTGGTTTTCTTGCGCCGCGCTATACCGCGTCGGCGCTGGACCTCGAACCGACGAAATCCACCATGGGTCTGAGTGAAATGCGCGCCTCGGTCGGCGGGTTGTTCGTCATCGCCGGTCTCGCCGCGCTTTGGCTGAATGATCCCATGGCCTATGTGATGATCGGCTTTGCCTTCACCGGGGCTGCGCTGGGGCGGGTGCTGTCATTGATTTTCGACGCACCTCCGGTCGGAAAGGTCATCCTCTTTGGCGGGATCGAACTGGCTATCGCCCTGCCCCTTTTGTGGATCAACCTTTGAGCGCAATATGCGCAGCCCAAACCCCGACAGTCATTGAATCCCGCCGCAACCCGGCTTATATATCCGCTGTCCCTCGGGACTATGAACATAAACGCGCTCGTAATAAGCGGATCGGACCCGGGGGCGGTACCCGGCGGCTCCACCATAACTCCTTCATTTGAGGATCATGGGGCCGAAATAGGATCGACGAACGTCCAAAGGGGTTAGCTTTGTTTCGGCGGGGTGCCACCGTATCGGCCCAAAAAGTACAATTGCAAATGACAATCGTGCTCCGGTTGCAGTTGCTGCGTAAGCAGTAACAAGACCGAAACTTAAGCCCTTGCGCCTAGCAGCGTAAGGCGGGGTTCGCAGGCACCTGGCAACAGAAGCCTGCACTACACCACATTTTCGCCCATCCGGATCGCCAGAAAATGCTGGCTTTTTTGCGCTTTGGCCCAATGAATACAGGCGTTTTGGGCTCCGGCCCCGCCCGAAAGTCTGTCTATGCCTGTCTATTGAAATCCATGCCCGTCTAGTAGATAAGGTTTGCAGAACGGAAAAATTTTGGGCCGAGAGTGCTGTAACACCCCCGGCCCGCGACCACGCTGACAACTGCGGGGGAAGCAGCATGACCAAGACCGAACTAACCTCGCGCGCACAGGCGGCGCAACACATCAAG
>NZ_JBASXK010000152.1:0-21940 GCF_049276915.1 Aestuariivita sp.
GCCCTCGACAAGCGCACGCCAGACGCGGCATACTTCGAACAAAGTGAAACACGAAAAGCGGCATGAACATAAACCAGATGCATCTTAGCCAAGCCGCAAACCTGTCCTAAAAAGCAGGACCACTTCAAAATGCAGGTCCAAACAAACGCCAGATTTTCGCAGGTTCTGTTCAGCGCGAGGGCGATGCGTTCATCGTGCAGGTCAATGACCGGGTAAACCGCGCAACCGCTCTGGCACCCGCGCTTGGTTTTTCAGAGGCCTTCAAGAACGCCTCGGTCCTGACCGCGGATACAATCCGCCCCGGCGACACGCTGGGCCTCACGATCTGGGAAAACGTCGATGATGGCCTTCTGGCCAGTGCGGGCGCAAACTCGACCACTCTGGAAGAAGTGCAGGTCGACAGCGCGGGCTTTATCTTCGTGCCTTATGCGGGTCGTGTGCGCGCAGCCGGCAACACACCCGAAGCGCTGCGCGGAGTAATCACGCGCCAGCTCCAGGAGCAAACGCCCGATCCGCAGGTGCAGGTGCGCCGCCTTGCCGGTGATGGCGCAACCGTGACGCTCATCGGGGCCGGCGGTCAGGGCGTGTTTGAAATCGAACGCCCGAACCGGACATTGTCGGGAATGCTGGCAACAGCAGGCGGTATCGCGACCGAGCCCGAAATCACCAAGATCACCGTGAGCCGGGGCGAACACAAGGGTACGGTCTGGTACAACGATCTGGTCGAAAACCCCGCGCTTGATATCGCTCTGCGTGGCGGGGACCGGATCTTTGTCGAAGAAGACACCCGCACCTTTACGGCTCTTGGGGCCACAAACACCCAATCGCGCATTCCGTTCATCAGCCAGAACCTCTCTGCGCTTGAGGCGATTGCCCAGGTTGGTGGTCTGGCCAGCTTTACAGCCGATCCAACCGGTGTGTTCGTTCTGCGCAATGAACCATCCGAAATCGCAGGGGCCGTCCTGGGCCGCGAAGATCTGATCGGTGCGCAGCGGCTGGTCTATGTTCTGGACCTGACCGAACCCAACGGGCTGTTTCTTGCGCGTGATTTCGTGATCCGCGACAGCGACACGCTCTATGTGACCGAAGCGCCGCTGAGCCAGTGGAACAAAACACTCGCATCGCTCACAGGCGGCCTGACGACCGTGAGCGGACTTGGCTCGATTACGTCTTCATTCTGATATGCCCCCTGAACGGGACATGCCTGCCGCCGGTGAGACCTCTCACCGGCGGCTTTTCGTCTATAACGGCGGGTTTCTGACCCAATCACGGCTCCGCAGGATCCTGACGCTTGCGGGATATCAGGTCAGGCTGGGCACGCCCGGTCCCGACGACCTGGTTGGCATCTGGGGCAACAGCCCCACCGCCCATCGCGGTCTGAGCGTGGCCGAGAAGCGCGACGCCCCCATTCTGCGGGTCGAAGACGCCTTTTTGCGCTCCATCCATCCCGGCCGCGCCGGCGAGCCACCCATCGGCCTGCATCTTGATCTGAGCGGCGTGCATTTCGACGCGCGCCAGCCCTCGGAGCTTGAACAGATGCTTCTGCGCGCGCCCCTTGATGACACGGTGCTGCTGGATCGGGCACGCCATGCGATGCTGCGCATGAAAGAAGCGCATCTGTCAAAATACAACGCCCATGACCCCACCCTGCCCGTTCCCGATCCGGGATATGTGCTGGTGATTGACCAAACCGAGGGTGACGCTTCTGTCACTGCCAGCGGGGCTGATCGCGCGCGCTTTCGCGAAATGCTTGTCATTGCGCAGGAAGAGAACCCGGGCGCAGATATCCTCATCAAGACGCACCCCGAAACACAGGCCGGGTTTCGCGGCGGCTATTTCGACACGGCAGACGAAAGCCACCGCGTTCGGCTCTTCAGCGATCCCGTGAGCCCCTGGACCCTGTTTGAAGGGGCGGTCGGCGTCTATACCGTTTCCTCTCAGATGGGGTTTGAGGCCATCCTTGCCGGTCACACTCCGCGTGTCTTCGGCACGCCGTTCTATGCGGGCTGGGGCCTGACGGTTGATTTCGCAGACCTGCCGCATCGTCAACGCAAACTCACCCGCGCGCAGCTGTTCGCAGCGGCAATGATCCTCTATCCGAAATGGTACGACCCGTTCGCGGACGACCTTTGCGAGTTGGAACGCGTGCTGGATATTCTCGAGGCACAGGTAGACGCCTTTCGCACGGATCGCGACGGCTGGGTCGCAAGCGGCATGCGCTTGTGGAAACGCAAACCGCTCCAACAGGTCTTTGGTCAACAAAAGAAAATCATCTATGAAGACGACGCTGCCCGCGCCCAGGCAACGGGTCGTCCATGGATGGTCTGGGCTGGCAAGGCTGGGCCGGACCACGAAAATGCGGTGCGCGTTGAAGATGGTTTCCTGCGCTCAAAGGGACTGGGCGCGGAACTGATCCCCCCGCTCTCTCTGGTTCTGGATGATCTGGGCATCTATTACGATCCTTCGCGTCCAAGCCGACTGGAACACTGGATTGCCGAACGCGAGACGTTGCGCACTGATCAGGCGATGCGCGCAGAGCGGCTGATCCGGGCGCTCACCGACAAGGGGCTGAGCAAATACAATCTGGGCGGCGCGCTGCCGGAACTGCCCGAAGGGCACCGCATTCTGGTTCCGGGTCAGGTGGAAGACGACGCCTCGATCCTCAGGGGCGCGGGCTCCGTGCGCACCAATCTGGCGCTTCTGGAGGCCGTACGCGCCGCCAATCCCGATGCGATCCTGATCTACAAGCCACATCCTGATGTCGAAGCGGGTTTGCGGGCCGGCAAGATCGACGCGACTGATCTGGCTGATGTCGTCGCGACCCGGGCCGATCCGGCGACCCTAATTGCACAATGCCATGAAGTTTGGACAATGACCTCGGGCACGGGCTTTGAAGCGCTTTTGCGCGGGTGCGCCGTAACCACCTTCGGCGCGCCGTTTTACGCAGGTTGGGGCCTCACGACCGATCTGGGCGTGGTTCCCGAGAGGCGACAGGCACAACCGGGTCTGAACGGCCTCGTGCATGCGGTCCTGATTGACTATGCGCGCTATTTTGACCCGATCACCCGACAGACCTGTCCGGTCGAAGTTGTCGTGAACCGGCTGGCCTCAGGTCGCCTGCCTCATCCCGGCGCGGGAAACAGGCTGCTTGCCAAGGCGCAGGGACTGCTTGCCACTTATGCGTATCTCTGGCGCTGAAGCGTCATGTCGCGGCCAGCAAGCCAATCTATACGCGCCTGTTTCAGATCGCGCGCCACTCGTGGCTGAACATTCCGGCAGCTTCGAACAGGGGGCTGCATGGACACAGGCGTTGACGCCTTCGAATGTCGCCAATCGCGCTGCCGGATAGGCTTTCAAGCCAGTTCGATCAGGCAAGGGCGCGATGCCAGCGGTGCAGGATATCGGCCCCGACAGGCCGGCATTCGAGCAAGGCAAACCGGGGTGCCGAGTCCAGACGATCAAGGCCCATGGCCCCGATCGCAGGCAGCCCCTCTGCGCCGACCACCAGACCCGCGGAAAAGCCCACCAGCTCATCCACCAGATCCGCGCCCAGAAGCGATGCTGCCAAGGCGCTGCCTCCCTCGCAAAACACCCGAGTCAGACCCGCCGCACCCAGCTGTTGCAGCATATCGGCAGGATCAAGCTGTGCGCCCGAAACGGACACAGGCAGTAATCGCGCGCCCAGTCCTTCCCAGGCGGCGCGACGTTCGATATCCGCATCGCTGCCATGCATCAGCCAGACCGGCACATCCCGGGCGCTGCGCGCAAGCTGGCTCATCAGAGGCAGGTCAAGCCTGCGCGAAATCACGATGCGCACAGGCTGATGCGCGGTACCAAGATCACGCACCGTCAGGGATGGATCATCCGTTCGCGCCGTCCCGCCACCGACCATGACCGCATCATGGCGCGCCCGCATCGCATGCACCATGCGTCGTGCCTCAGGACCGGTGATCCATTGGCTTTGCCCCGTAGCGGTTGCAATCCGCCCGTCAAAGCTGGACGCAAGCTTGAGAGTGACCCACGGCCGCCCAAGATCCGTCTTGAGGAAAAACCCGGCATGATCCTGTGCGGCCTCGTCGGAACAGATGCCCGTCGTCACGTGGATACCGGCCGCGCGCAGTTTTTCAAACCCCTGCCCCGCTACCCGCGCATCGCTGTCCTCGATCGGAGCCACCACACGTGACAGGCCTGCCGCAATCAGCGCGTCGGTGCAGGGGGGCGTCTGACCATGATGAGAGCAGGGCTCAAGGCTGACATAGGCGGTGGCTCCACGCGCCGCATCACCGGCCTGTGCCAGCGCCTGGGTCTCGGCATGGGGCCGGCCGCCGGGCTGTGTCCAGCCGCGACCGACCACGTGACCATCCCGAATGATGACGCAGCCCACCGCCGGATTGGGCCAGACATGCCCCTGACCCCGCCGACCAAGCGACAGGGCCAGACGCATCCACCTGGTATCGGTGGCCTTGCCCATAGCCCGTTAGCTTTCAGGCGCGGTGGGTGGACGCAGTTCTGCCACGAAGTCTTCGAAATCGTCCGCTGCCTGGAAGTTCTTGTAAACACTGGCAAAGCGCACATAGGCCACGGTGTCGATCCGGGCCAAGGCTTCCATTACGATCTCGCCGATCTGCTTGGAGCCGATGTCGGTTTCGCCCATGCTTTCCAAACGCCGCACGATGCCCGAGATCATCTGATCGATGCGCTCTGGTTCGATCGGACGCTTCTGCATGGAGATGCGGATAGACCGTTCCAGCTTGTCACGGTCGAAATCTTCGCGTTTGCCCGATGTCTTGATCACAACAAGGTCGCGCAGTTGCACGCGCTCATAGGTGGTGAACCGTCCGCCGCATGCCGGGCAAAAGCGCCGCCTGCGAATGGAAACGTGATCCTCCGCCGGTCGGGAGTCTTTCACCTGAGTGTCAATATTTCCACAAAACGGGCAGCGCATGGGCGTCCCCCTTATCCAGTTTTCTGCCTCTGTTGTGGGACGTATGGCCCACTTATCCACAACTATAGGCACAACGCTAGGGTTTGGGTAGAGGGGAAATGTATCCCCCAACATCATGCGCTGTCAGTCTGCCATCAACTGGGCGGCCACCTGCCGGGACTGGGCGGCGCGACGATGCTCAAACAGATAAATGCCCTGCCAGGTGCCAAGCATGGGGCGGCCCTGTGCAACGGGCACGGACAGGCTGACCGGCATCATGGCGGCCTTGATGTGAGCGGGCATATCGTCCGGGCCTTCATACGTATGACGCAGATACGCCATCGCCGGATGATCCGAGGGCGGAACAAGCCTGTCAAAGAAGGCGCGCAGATCGTCTTGCACCTCGGGGTCGGAGTTTTCCTGAATAAGAAGGGACGCACTGGTATGGCGAACAAAAAGCGTAAGCAGCCCCGATGTCACTCCAGAGGCTCTCACCCACTCGCAAACAGGCCCGGTGACCTCATAGAGACCCGGGCCCTTGGTCGAGATATCAAACCTGTGCTGCACCAAAATCTCAGGGGAAAATGCGCATCCGGTCATCCAAGCCGTTGTAACAATACTGGCGAGCGAACGAGACACTCAGACTGTCGCCGATGTTCTTGAGGCTCAATGTGAGAGGCTTGCTGGTAAAGTTGGCCGCTTCCTTCGGCGGCGTCAGCGAAAAACTATAGCCAAAGCGCTCGCGCGTTTCGGTGCGCGCCATATGTTTACCTTCAATCAGGTAAACCTGCTGTGTCTGTGCAACCTTCAGCACCCTTTGGGCATAATCGCCAGCAGCGCACCAGACGTCAGCCGCCGATATGCCGCCACTCTGGATAACCTCAAAGCTGAACTGACCCTCTGGATTGACCTTGAGGTTGTTCATCGCGCGAAATGCAAAGGCACTGGTCGGAGCTGTAACCGCCACGGCCAGCGCGGCGATTACGGACAGGTTGGTAAGATGTTTCATCTGGTTCCTCCACTTATCCTCGGCTGATATCGACCGCGCAATACTCGCGTGCAGATGCAACCGAGATGTTATCACCAACCACGTCTACCGTCAGCACCAGTTGTGGCGCGATTGGAGTGATGCCCGCAGCGTCAGGCGACAAGGTAAACCGTGTCGCCGTGCGCCCTGGTTCGGAGACAGACGGCTGCCGACCACCAGCCAAGTATATGCGCGCATTCGAGCGAGCGCCTTGCTTCAGCGCATAGTCTCCGGCGGCACACCAGAAATCGCGTGCACCCGTTCCTCCGCGCGCAACAACCTCAAAAACGGAGTCGCTGATCGGAGCGACCTTCAAGCGGTTTGTTGCAGTATATGCCTGCGCACCAAGGGGCAGCAGAGCGGTTATGGCGGCAAGGGCAATCAATCGGCGCATGGCTAGGACTCCAGTTGTCAATTCGTCTTTACGTGACTTGGTCATAACGTGACTTGATCGCTAAAGACTGCCAGCACCTCTCACGCAAGTTTTACTGCGCGAGATGACGCATGGCGAAAAACTGGCCGGTCACACTCCGGCCGTCCAGTTATGCATACCCACGTGCCTTTGGATGAAAAGGCACGTGCTTTTGTCTGACGAACGTCAAGACGTCGTGCGTTATTGATCCAGGAACGACCTGAGCTTGCGCGATCGGCTTGGATGCTTGAGCTTGCGCAGGGCTTTCGCTTCGATCTGGCGGATCCGTTCGCGCGTCACGCTGAACTGCTGACCCACCTCTTCCAGAGTGTGGTCGGTGTTCATGCCGATGCCAAAGCGCATCCGCAGCACACGTTCCTCGCGTGGAGTAAGCGAAGCCAGGACCCGCGTTGTCGTTTCCTTGAGGTTTTCCTGAATGGCGCTGTCCAGTGGCAGCACGGCATTCTTGTCCTCGATGAAATCTCCAAGCTGGCTGTCTTCCTCGTCCCCGATCGGGGTTTCCAGAGAGATCGGTTCCTTGGCGATCTTCATCACCTTGCGAACCTTCTCAAGCGGCATCTGCAGCTTTTCGGCCAGTTCTTCGGGTGTCGGTTCGCGCCCGATCTCATGCAGCATCTGACGCCCTGTACGCACCAGCTTGTTGATGGTTTCGATCATATGCACGGGGATACGGATCGTGCGCGCCTGATCCGCAATGGATCGGGTGATCGCCTGACGGATCCACCACGTGGCATAGGTCGAGAACTTATAGCCGCGACGGTATTCGAACTTGTCGACCGCCTTCATCAGACCGATGTTACCTTCCTGAATGAGATCAAGGAATTGCAGGCCACGGTTGGTGTATTTCTTGGCGATCGAGATGACCAGGCGCAGGTTGGCCTCGACCATTTCCTTCTTGGCCTGACGCGCTTCCTTCTCGCCCTTTTGCACCTGGTTCACGATGCGGCGGAACTCGGACACATCAAGACCCACATACTGACCCACCTGGGCCATTTCCGCGCGCAGCTCTTCGACCTTGTCTGACGAGCGTTCGATGAACATCTGCCAGCCCCGACCCGACTTTTCGGCCATTTCAGACAGCCAGTTGGGATCCAGCTCGCGCCCGCGATAGGCGTCCACGAATTCCTTGCGGTTGATGCGCGCCTGATCCGCCAGTTTGACCATGGACGAGTCAATCGCCATCACACGGCGGTTGATGCCATAAAGCTGATCGATCAACGCTTCGATACGGTTGTTGTGAAGGTGCAGGCCATTCACCAGCTCTACGATCTCCGAGCGCAGCGACTGATAGACTTCTTCCTGATGGCTTGAGAACGAGTTGTCCTCGTTCAGCGTAGCCGAAATCCGGCTATCCTGCATTTCGCTGAGCTGAGCATAATCGTTGGCAATGATTTCAAGCGTGTTCAGCACTTGATCCTTCAACGCGGCTTCCATCGCGGCCAGCGACATGTTGGCCTGTTCGTCGTCTTCGTCGTCATCATCGTTGGCAATCGGATTGCCGTCCGCATCCAGTTCCGGGCTGTCGCCATCCTCATCTTTCTTGGCAGACACGGACACATTGGAGGCATCAACGACGGGTTCGTCGACCTCACCATCCTCGCCCAACTGGCCCGAGAAGGTGGTTTCCAGATCAATCACATCGCGCAGAAGGATGTCTTCGCTCAGAAGCTCTTCGCGCCAGATCGTGATCGCCTGAAATGTCAGCGGGCTTTCACACAGCCCGAGGATCATGGTGTTGCGGCCCGCCTCGATCCGTTTGGCGATGGCAATCTCGCCCTCACGGCTGAGCAGTTCAACCGAACCCATCTCGCGCAGGTACATCCGCACCGGGTCGTCGGTGCGATCCAGCTTTTCCTGACCCGTAGAGCCAAGCGTCAGGTCGCGCGCACCCTCGGTTGTGGTGACCTCGGTCGAGCCTTTCTGCTCTTCCTCTTCGGCCTCCTCATCCTCTATGATGTTGATGCCCATTTCGGACAACATCGACATCACGTCTTCGATCTGTTCCGAACTGACCTGATCGGGCGGCAAAACCTGATTAAGCTGGTCGTAGGTGATGTAACCCTTTTCGCGCGCCGCGCCGATCATCTTCTTTACAGCGGCTTGGCTCATGTCAAAGGACATGTCCGCGTCTTGGTCTTCCGGCTTACTATCTTCGTTTGTGTCTTTCGCGGCCATTAAGTGCTCCCGGGGGCTCTGGAGTGATTCGGCGTGAAACGAATCATTAGCGCTATTGAGTGATTCGTCACCCCGTCTACCCGTATTTCTTTAGTTTTCCTTTACCAAAACCGCTTATCGTCGCGGTTTGGAGAAACTTATTTTACCCAGAAGGGCGTCAAAGGCCTCGCGTTCATCACGATTGATTCGCGCGCCGTTGTTCCCAAGGTCATACTCTGCCTTGTCCTCCTGATGGCTCCGCATCGCGCGGTTCCGGGCCTCGGCAGCCTGACTCAACCGCCAGGTCACCGCTTCATCTGCTTCACCGCTCATATCTTCGGCGGCCTCTGCCACTTCGGCAAGCACTCCCCGATACGCGTCCAGTTTAGCCAGTTCTTCTGCCAGGGTCATCTGAGCAAGTACAACGTTACCGGGCTGGCGTATGCAGGGTGCTATGGCGACATGGCGAAGCCCATGCAGCTTTTCAAGAGGAGCCGGTCCCAATTCAGCCTCAATGGCCGCGTGCAAGGCGTCAGGTGTGTCTATCGCGACACGCAGGATGATGTTGCGCAGATCCCGGTAATCCTGATCGACACAGCGCAGAGCCTCGATGCCCGCTTCAAACTCGGCCGTGACCTGCGGTGTCGCAATGACAGCCGCCAGAATGACGGCTTCGCGCATCTGCTCTTCAGCGCCCTCGCCTGCAGCCCCCAAAAGCGAGCTTTTGGTTCCCGGCAAAGGTGTGATCGCGGCGGCCCCGCCTGGCGTCCACGGCTTGCGATGCCCAGTTCCCCCGCGTTTGGGGCGAAACAACTGCCAGCGCAAGTCTTTGATTTCCTGTCCATAATGCTGACGAATGGACGGATCTCTGATCAGTTTGATCTTCTCGCGCAGGGCCTTGTCCAACGCAGCCTTGCGTTCGGGACTGTCGAAATTCTTGCCTTCGGTTTCACGCTGCCACAGCAGTTGAACCATCGGAATGGCCTGATCCAGCACGCCCTGCACGGCCTTGGGGCCCTTGGCACGGATCAGATCATCCGGATCCTGACCGTCCGGCATCACGGCAAATCGCAGCGATTGCCCGGCTTCCAGCAAAGGCAGCGCCAGATCGATCAGACGCATGGCTGCGCGCATGCCTGCGGTATCGCCGTCCAGGGCGATGATCGGCTCGGGTGCGATGCGCCAGAGCAGCTGCAACTGGCTTTCGGTCACAGCCGTTCCCAGGGGCGCAACCGAGGCACCAAAACCGGCCTCGCTCAACGCGATGACATCCATATAGCCTTCGGCCACGATCAAGGGCTGGCCCTTGCCGGCTGCCGTGCGCGCAGGCGCGTGATTATACAGGCTGCGCCCCTTGTCGAAGAGTTCGGTCTCGGGAGAATTCAGATACTTGGCCGAGTCCGACGGATCCATCGCGCGACCACCAAAGGCGATCGCACGTCCGCGCGCATCCCGGATCGGAAAGATGATGCGGTTGCGAAACGTGTCATAGGGCTTCTTGCCCTTGTTTGACGGCTTGGCGAGGCCCGCAGCCAGAATAAGCTCTTCTTCGACGCCTTTGCCGCGCAGATGATCCCAGAGCGCCTGCCAGGCATCCGGCGCAAAACCGATCTCCCAGCGTTCCAAGGCCGCATCCTTCAGCCCCCGTCCCGCAAGGTAATCGCGTGCGGCAACCGCCGCCCCCGTGCGCAACTGGAGGCGGAAGAACTGCACCGCCTGCTCCATCACATCGATCAGAAGGCTACGCCGGTCCAACTTTTCCTGCGCCTGGGGATCGCGCGCAGGCATCGTCATGCCCGCCTCGCGCGCAAGGATTTCGACGGCTTCCATGAACCCGACATTCTCGGTTTCTTTCACAAACCCGATGGCATCGCCTTTGGCGTGGCAGCCAAAGCAGTAATAATACCCCTTGCGGTCATCCACATGAAACGACGCGGTTTGCTCCTGATGAAAGGGGCATGGAGCCCACATATCGCCCTTGCCTTGATTGGACTTGCGCGCATCCCACATGACTTTGCGCCCGACCACCTGTGTCAGGCTGGTACGGCTGCGCAGTTCATCAAGGAAACCAGGAGGCAGACTCATCCGCCAAAGCCTATCAGCTTTATTGCGACGGTAAAACCGAACTCAGATCAGTCGTCAGGCAAGTCTGCTTCCAGAACGCCGCCAAATCCTGCTCCATGGCTGCTTCCGGCTGCATGAAGACAAAATTGGTCAGCAAGGGGATCACCTGCTCGGCATAGTTCTCGCCCAACTCTTTGTAGTTGCGCTTAAGTTTTCGGATGGTGCGTGTTTCGGTATCACCCTCTGCGCGCATGACCTGCGCATCCGCCACGATGCCGGCGGTTGTGTCACAGGTCTCTTCACCCATTCCCTGGGCATTGCCGATACCAGCGGACACAACAAAGACAGACACAGTGAGAACACGCAACATGGCAGACTCCGGAATCAAAACTTGGCCTAAAGGTTACCCGCGCGCCGCGACAGCTTCCATGGCCCTTTCGAGATCGTGAACAAGTGTGCCCGCCATCGAGCGAAACACCATGATCTGAAAGGCCTTGTCGGCAATACGGGTCACGCTGCACGTCATGTGCATCAGATAGCTGCGCGCCGTATGCCCCCGCTTGAAGTGTTGCGCCCGCAAATCCAGGGGAACAAGCCGCGCCAGCACATCCTCGGCACCGTCACCCTCAAGGCGCACGACCGCCCAGGCATCGGACTGATCCGTAAGTGCCGCATGTTCTCCAAGCCCGGCATCCACCTGCGGACCCATCAGCACAGCCTGGCCGCGCGCGAACCAGACGGCCCGAGCGCCCTCTTTTCCGGTGGCACGGTTCGCAGCCGGAAAGGCCATGCCATACGCAGCCTTGAGCGCATCAGACACGGCCTTTTCCTTGCCTTTGTAGGGCGTGATCGACGTGATCTGACCGGCATTGACTTCGCTGAGGCGCAGGCCGCCGATCTCTTTGGGCAACAGCCCGTCGCAGGGGGTTTTGTCAACAAGTTCAACCACGCACACGCACTCCTTCAGGGTCAAAGAAGACCGGATTCACCACCTCGCACAGGGCTTCGACCCCGCGTGTATGATCCACCATGCGGATGATTTCCCCATAGCGCTCGGGCCCATTCTTCAGGAATGCCAAGGCCAGTGTGGTCCCAAGCGCGGGCGAAAACGCCACGGATGTCACATAGCCCTGATCATTTTCCCGTATCGCCTCGGCGCCCTCATTGAACAGATGTGCCCCAGCCGGGATCTGCTTGGTGGCACCGGCCGGTTTAAGCCCCACGAGCCGTTCGCGACCCGGATCTATCAAACCGGGACGCGCGGCCATGGTCTTGCCGATACAGTCCTTCTTGGCCGACACCATCCGCTCCATCCCGATATCATAGGCCGTCACACGGCCATGGATTTCCGAATGGGTGATAAATCCTTTCTCGACCCGCAAGACGTTGAGCGCCTCCATCCCATAGACACCCCCGTCCATCGCCTCGGCACGCGAGGCCAGCAGCCGGAACAGGCTGTCGCCATAACGTGCAGGCAGTGCGATTTCATACGCATGTTCGCCCGAGAACGAGATGCGGAACAATCGCCCCTTGATCCCGCCAACCGAGATCTCGCCACAGGCCATGAACGGCCACGCCTCCGGATCAAGCGGCGTGTCCAACGCCGAATCCAGCAAGGCGCGCGATTTCGGTCCGGCCACCGCGAACTGCGCCCACTGCTCGGTCACCGACATCATGGACACATCCCATTCGGGATGCAGAACCTGATGCACGAACTCCAGATGCTTCATCACCTGGCCCGCCGCCGCAGTGGTGGTTGTCATGACATAATGCGTCTCACCCAGCCGCGCAGTGGTCCCGTCATCCATGACATGACCGTCCTCGCGCAGCATCAACCCATAGCGCACGCGCCCCACAGGCAGACTCGAGAACATGTTGGTGTACACCAGATCCAGCAGCTTGGCGGCATCCGGCCCCTGAATATCGACTTTGCCCAGGGTCGAGACATCGCATATGCCGACCGCTTCACGTACATAGCCGACCTCGCGATCACAGCTTTGCCGCCAGGTCGTCTCTCCAGGCTGCGGGAAATAGCTCGGCCGATACCACAGGCCGGCCTCGATGAGGGGAGCATTGCGCTCCAACGTGGCCCGGTGCGAGGTGGTCTTGCGTTCCGGCGCAAAGCCTTTGCCCTGCGCTCCCGACCCCATCGCGGCCATCGCAACCGGCGCATAGGGCGGGCGGAATGTGGTGGTGCCGGTTTCGGGAATGCCGCGTCCCGTGGCATCGGCCAGCACCGCCAAAGCCGCCACGTTTGAATTCTTTCCCTGATCCGTGGCCATGCCCTGGGTGGTATAGCGCTTCATGTGCTCGACCGACCGGAAGTTCTCGACCGCAGCCTGCTTGATGTCCTTCACGGTCACATCGTTCTGGAAATCCAACCAGGCCCGCCCCTTGCCCGGCACATGCCACAAGGCGCTCAGCCGATAGGGATCATCCTCGGCATCCGGCAGGTGCCTCGTACTGGCGGTCTTGCCCAGATCCGCCGCGATCCGCGCGCCCGCTTGCTCCCCTTCGCGCAGACAGGCCGCCGTCGACATCGCCCCGTTGCAGGCACCAACACTGTCCATTCCGGGTACGGCCCCGGGCGTTGGCACAAAGGCAAGGATGTCCTCACGCCATGTCGGACGCCCATTCATGTGGCAGGTCAGATGCACCGTCGGGTTCCACCCGCCTGACATCGCCAGACAATCCGTCGCAATCTTTTCTTCGCGCCCGTTCATGCGCAACGTGATGCTTTCCAGCCGCCGCCGACCACCGCTGCCGCAGACGACCGCGCCTTTGTAGACCGGCGCTTCCACCGACACATCCACGTCGCTGCGCGCATCGATCACGCCGGCGACGTGAACGCCCGCCGCGATCAGATCACGTGCCGTGCGATGCGCATCATCATTGTTGCCAAAGACAGTGACCGCCTTGCCGGGGCTGACGCCATAGCGGTTGATGTAACTGCGTACCGCCCCTGCAGTCATGATCCCCGGACGATCATTGTTTGCGAATGCCACAGGGCGCTCCAGCGCACCCGCCGCCAGGATCGACCGTTTCGCCACGATCCGCCAGAACGTCTCAAGCGGCCGCTTTCCATTGCGCGGCAGGTGATGACCCACCCGCTCGAGCGCGCCATAGGTGCCCTGATCATAGGCCCCGGTCACCGTGGTGCGCGTCATCAGACGGACGTTGTCCATTGCACCGAGTTCAGCAAGCACACTGTCCACCCAGGCAGCCCCGGACCGTCCATCCACCTCATGGGTTTCGGCCAGAAGCCGCCCCCCCATGCGCGCGTCCTCATCGGCCAGTATCACGTCCAGCCCCGCCCGCGCAGCCGTCAGGGCCGCCATCAGCCCGGACGGCCCCGCACCGATGACCAGCAGATCGCAAAACGCCCAGGCGCGCTCGTAAATGTCCCCGGTCGGCACACCGGACAAGGCACCAAGGCCCGCCGCCCGCCGGATCACCGGCTCATAGAGCTTTTCCCAGAACGCACGCGGCCACATGAATGTCTTGTAATAGAACCCCGCCCCCAGAAACGGAGAGGCCAGATCATTGACCGACATCAGATCAAAGGCCAGCGACGGCCAGCGGTTCTGCGAACATGCCTCAAGCCCGGAATAGATCTCCTGCACCGTGGCGCGCATGTTGGGCTCCTGACCCGCGCCCGATCCCACCGTCACCAATGCGTTCGGCTCTTCGCTGCCGGCACTCAGCACGCCACGGGGACGGTGATACTTGAACGAGCGCGCCATCAGGCGCACGTCATTAGCCAACAGCGCCGAGGCCAGCGTATCGCCCTCGAACCCCTGATAGGTTATGCCATCAAAGGAAAACGAAACCGACCGGTTGCGATTGATCAGACCTTTGCCCGCAATCCTCATCGCTTTACCTCCGAGGCCAGTTCTGCCCCCAAAACCGCGTGGGTTATTGTGTTGCGCGTGACCACGATCCAAGAGGAACAGCCCGCACCATGATGCCAAAGTTCGCGCGTCTCTCCCGCGGGGTTGTCGCGCAAATGGACATAGTCGTCCCAGGCCTCGACCCCGGCGTCCGGGTCAGGACGGCGCAACGCAACATCCGCGCCCTGGCAGGAAAACTCGCGGCTGTCTCGTTCCCCGCAAATCGGACAGGTGATCCTCATTGCTGCACCCCTGCTTCTTTCTGGTCAAAAATACCCATGTCCCGGCGCATGCCCCCTAGTGCAGGTTATGTTGAGAGCCCGTGCCCTCTTCGTCCATCAACCCATAGCCATCGCGAAAGCGATCCAGTCGGAACCTGGTTGCGTTCTCGTGATAGCGGTCCGTGGCCATGAGATGGGCAAAGACATTGCCCGATCCCGGCACCGCCTTGAATCCGCCGTAACACCAGCCGCAATTCAGGTAGAGCCCCTCGATATGCGTGCGATCAATCACCGGAGAGCCATCGGGCGACATGTCCATGATCCCCCCCCACGAGCGCAGCACGCGCGCCTTGCCGATCATCGGCATCAGCGCCATGCCGGCCTCCATGACATGCTCGGCCATGGGCAGGTTCCCGCGCGCCGCATAAGAGGCATAAAAATCAAGGTCGCCGCCAAAGACGAGGCCACCCTTGTCGGACTGGCTGATATAGAAATGGCCCATCCCGAACGTGACCACATGGTCGATGCAGGGCTTCAGCCCCTCGGTTACAAAAGCCTGCAGGATATGGCTTTCGATCGGCAGGCGCATGCCCGCCATACTGGCCACCTGCCCGGAGCGGCCAGCGACCACGATACCGACCTTCCTGGCACGGATCGGCCCGCGGGAGGTTTGCACGCCGGTGACCTTGCCGCCTTCGATATCAATGCCCGTGACTTCGCAATTCTGCAGCAGATCCACGCCGCGCTGATCGGCACCCCGGGCAAAGCCCCAGGCCACGGCGTCATGACGCGCCGTTCCCCCGCGCGGATGATACAGACCGCCATAGATCGGAAAGCGTGCATTGTCGTGATCCAGGTAGGGCAGCATCTTCTGCACCCCGGCGCGATCCAGTATGATCGCATCATCCCCCTGATTGATCATCGAATTGGCACGGCGCACCGCATAATCGCGCTGGCCGTCCGAATGGAACAGGTTGATGATACCGCGCTGGGAGTGCATCACGTTATAATTCAGATCTTCCTCCAGACCTTCCCAGAGCTTCAGGGAATGGCTGTAAAACTCGCTGTTGCCGGGCATGTTGTAGTTGGCGCGCACGATCGTGGTGTTGCGCCCGATATTGCCGCCGCCGATATAGCCTTTTTCCAGCACCGCAATATTGCGCAGCCCATGTTCCTTGGCCAGATAATAGGCCGTGGCCAGGCCATGCCCGCCACCACCGATGATCAGGATATCGTATTCAGGCTTGGGCTCGGGATCACGCCAATGCGGTGTCCACCCCTTGTTGCCGGTCAGGCCCTCCTTGAGGATGCGAAGCCCGGAAAATCGCATGATGTGCTCCCTGATGATGCCCGGATGCAGATGCCCGGTTTTGCAAGACCTAACAGGACTGGACAGGGCTGCCCAATCCCTTTTCGACAATTTATTGTCGCAGACCGACGGCATCATATAATGCATGTCGGCGAGATTTCGAAAAACAGTAAATCACCGCTGTGATCCTTCAAGAAACCGACGTTTGCGCAAACAGTGGCCATCTGCCCTGTTCTACCGGTTTACGGGTTCATGGAAACTTCATAATGATCAGGGCAACCCGTCACCTCAGAGGCTGCCCATGACCGAATTTCGCAAGATCCTCATCGCCAACCGGGGCGAAATCGCAATCCGCGTGATGCGCGCCGCCAATGAGATGGGCAAGAAGACGGTCGCCGTTTTCGCCGAAGAGGACAAGCTGGGGCTGCATCGCTTCAAAGCCGACGAAGCCTATCGCATCGGCGAAGGGCTTGGTCCGGTTGAAGCCTATCTTTCAATCGACGAAATGATCAGGGTGGCCAAGGAATGCGGCGCAGACGCGATCCATCCCGGCTATGGCCTGCTCAGCGAAAACCCCGATTTCGTGGATGCCTGTCGCCAGAACGGAATCACCTTCATCGGCCCGCAGGCGGACACGATGCGCGCTCTGGGCGACAAGGCCAGCGCGCGCAAAGTCGCCATCGAAGCCGGCGTGCCCGTGATCCCTGCAACTGAGGTTCTGGGCGATGACATGGACGCCATTCGCGCCGAGGCGGCAGAAGTCGGTTATCCGCTGATGCTCAAAGCTTCCTGGGGCGGCGGCGGCCGCGGGATGCGCCCGATCCAGAATGAATCCGAGTTGGAGGAAAAGGTGCTTGAAGGGCGCCGAGAGGCCGAAGCCGCCTTCGGCAATGGCGAAGGCTATCTGGAAAAGATGATCCTGCGTGCGCGCCATGTGGAGGTACAGATTCTCGGAGACAAGCACGGCGGGATGTATCACCTCTTTGAACGTG
Organism: Aestuariivita sp.; assembly: GCF_049276915.1. Taxonomy (NCBI): domain Bacteria; kingdom Pseudomonadati; phylum Pseudomonadota; class Alphaproteobacteria; order Rhodobacterales; family Paracoccaceae; genus Aestuariivita; species Aestuariivita sp. The sequence continues at coordinate 17,015 of NZ_JBASXK010000152.1, forward strand.
ACTGCTCGGTCCAGCGCCGCAATCAGAAGGTCGTGGAACGCGCCCCCGCACCCTATCTGAGCGAAGAACAGCGCGCCGAGATCTGTGATCTGGGCTATCGCATCTGCAAACACGTCAATTACGAATGCGCCGGCACGGTCGAGTTCCTGATGGATATGGAGACCGGGAAATTCTACTTCATCGAGGTAAACCCGCGCGTTCAGGTGGAACATACCGTCACCGAGGAAGTCACCGGCATCGACATCGTGCAGGCCCAGATCCTGATCGCCGAAGGCAAGACCATCGCACAGGCCACCGGCAAGCCCACCCAGGCGGATGTCAGGTTGAACGGTCATGCGCTGCAAACCAGGATCACGACAGAAGATCCTCAGAACAACTTCATCCCCGATTATGGCCGCATAACCGCCTATCGCGAGGCGACGGGCATGGGCATCCGACTGGATGGCGGGACCGCCTATACCGGCGGTGTCATCACGCGCTATTATGACAGCCTGCTTACCAAGGTGACCGCCAAGGCTCCGACGCCGGAAATGGCGATTGCCCGAATGGACCGCGCGCTGCGCGAATTCCGCATCAGGGGCGTGTCGACCAATATCGCCTTTGTCGAGAACCTGCTCAAGCACCCGACATTCCTGTCCAACGAATACACCACCAAGTTCATCGATGAGACACCCGAACTGTTCCAGTTCTCGCGCCGTCGCGACCGGGGCACCAAGGTATTGACCTATATCGCAGACATCACCGTGAACGGGCATCCCGAGGTCAAGGACCGTCCCCGCCCGCGTGCCGACCTGAAAGAGCCCAAGCCACCCGCACAGCACACTGATCCGATGATGGGCACGCGCAACCTGCTGGAACAGAAGGGCCCGCAAGCCGTCGCCGACTGGATGAGCAAACAACGCCAGTTGCTGATCACCGATACCACGATGCGCGACGGGCACCAGTCGCTGCTGGCCACGCGCATGCGCTCGATCGACATGATCCGCGTCGCTCCCAGCTATGCCGCGAACCTGCCGCAGCTTTTCTCGGTGGAATGCTGGGGCGGAGCGACCTTCGATGTGGCCTATCGCTTCCTGCAGGAATGTCCCTGGCAGCGTCTGCGCGATCTGCGCGAAGCCATGCCCAATGTCATGACACAGATGCTTCTTCGGGGGTCGAACGGCGTGGGCTATACGAATTACCCCGACAACGTGGTCAAGGAATTCGTGCGCGTCGCCGCCAATACCGGAGTGGATGTATTCCGCGTGTTTGACAGCCTCAACTGGGTTGAAAACATGCGTGTGGCCATGGATGCGGTGATCGACAACAACAAGGTCTGTGAAGGTGCGGTCTGTTACACCGGCGACATCATGGATCCCGACCGATCCAAGTATGATCTGAAATACTATGTCGCCACCGCAAAGGAACTGCGCGACGCCGGGGCGCATGTGCTGGGCCTCAAGGACATGGCCGGGCTTCTCAAACCCGCCGCGGCTCGTGTGCTGGTCAAGGCGTTGAAGGAAGAGGTCGGCCTGCCGATCCACTTCCACACCCATGACACCGCCGGGGTTGCCTGCGCGACGATCCTTGCCGCCTCCGAGGCCGGAGTGGACGCGGTGGATTGCGCCATGGATGCGCTTTCTGGCAACACCTCTCAGGCGACACTGGGCACAGTCGTCGAAGCGCTCAAACACACGGATCGCGACACCGGTCTGGATATCGGGGCGATCCGTCAGATATCGGACTATTGGGAGGCCGTGCGCGCCCATTACGCCGCATTCGAAACCGGCCAACAGGCCCCCTCCTCCGAAGTCTATCTGCACGAGATGCCGGGCGGGCAATTCACCAACCTCAAGGCGCAGGCGCGCTCTCTGGGGCTGGAAGAGCGCTGGCATGAGGTCGCGCAGACCTATGCGGATGTGAACCAGATGTTCGGCGATATCGTCAAAGTGACACCGTCCTCCAAGGTAGTTGGCGATATGGCCCTGATGATGGTCAGCCAGGGCCTGACGCGCGCCGACGTCGAAAACCCCGACACGGATGTCGCCTTTCCCGACAGTGTCGTCGACATGATGCGCGGCAATCTTGGCCAGCCTCCCGGCGGTTTTCCCTATACGATCCTGCACAAGGTGCTCAAGGACGAGCCTCCCAACACCGAACGCCCCGGCAAACATCTCGATCCGGTGGATCTTGAAGCGGTGCGCGCCGATGTCTCGGCACAGATGAACGGCAAATCGGTCGATGACGAGGATCTCAGCGGCTATCTCATGTATCCCAAGGTCTTTCTCGATTACATGGGCCGCCACCGCCAATATGGACCGGTGCGCACGCTTTCGACCAAGACGTTCTTTTACGGCATGCAGCCGGGCGAAGAGATCACAGCCGAAATCGACCCCGGCAAGACACTGGAAATCCGCTGTCAGGCGATCGGGGAAACCGACGACAAGGGCGAGGTCAAAGTGTTCTTCGAACTCAACGGCCAGCCCCGCGTGATCCGTGTGCCCAACCGCCTGGTGAAATCCACCACCGCCGCGCGCCCCAAGGCCGAGGAAGGCAACCCGAAACATATCGGAGCCCCGATGCCCGGTGTCGTGGCAACTGTCGCCACTCAGGCCGGCAAAGAGGTCAAGGCAGGCGATCTGCTCCTGACCATCGAGGCGATGAAGATGGAGACCGGCATCCATGCCGAGCGCGACGCCGTGGTCAAAGCGGTGCATGTCCAGCCAGCCGGCCAGATCGATGCAAAGGATCTGCTGATCGAATTCGAATGAGCCTCCACAGGCTGCAAAACCCTGCTTTGCATCGGGCGGAACCAGGAGCGCCGCCAAGGCTGCGGCGCTCTCACGTACCGGGCGAAACACGACCCGGGCCAGCGGCGAAACTTTTTTGCCCGGATGCGCATTTTCCTCTTGAAGCCTGAGCCTCGGATCAGTATCTCACGCCTCACCCAATGGATGCGGGCGTAGCTCAGGGGTAGAGCATAACCTTGCCAAGGTTAGGGTCGGGCGTTCGAATCGCCTCGCCCGCTCCAATTTTCAGGAACATCAATAAATTACCCCTTATGGGGACCAGACGTGACAATCGCGCCGTCGTCGTGCCGTGGTTCAGACCGACACGCCGCGCAACAGCTCGGCACGGTCCACCGTTCCCTTTCGCCCACTCAACCGCACTGATCCGCGTTCAAGCACATAGAACATGTCCCCCAGATCATAGGCGAAATCAAAATACTGCTCGACCAGGATGATCGCCATCTCTCCCTGTTCGCGCAGAAGTTCGATCACCTTGCCGATCTGCTGGATGATGTTGGGCTGGATGCCCTCGGTCGGCTCATCCAGCAACAGCAGCTTGGGCTGCGCGATCAACGCGCGCGCGATCGCCAGTTGTTGTTGCTGACCGCCCGACAGGTCCCCGCCGCGACGGTTCAGGAAATCCCGCAGAATGGGAAACAGTTCAAAGATCTTCTCCGGGATCACGTGATCCTGCCGCGGCAGGCAGGCAAAGCCGGTTTCAAGGTTCTCCTTCACGCTCAACAGCGGAAAGATATCGCGCCCCTGTGGGACATAGCCGACACCTTTTTGCGCCAGTACATGCGCGCTGGCATGGTTGCAGGGTTCCCCCGTCAGCGTCACCGTTCCGCCTGAATAGGGATGCGTGCCGGAAATCGCCTTGAGCAGGCTGGTTTTGCCCACGCCATTGGTGCCCATCACGCAGGTGATCTCGCCCTTGCGTGCGATCATGTCGATGCCGTTCAGGATCTGGCTGCCGCCGTAGTGCAACGTCAGACCTTGGGTTTTGAGGATGTCAGCGTCCAAGATAGACCTCGATGACTTTCTGGTTCTTCGTCACATGATCAATCGAGCCTTCGGCCAGCAAAGACCCTTCATGCAATACGGATACTTTGCAATCCAGCCGGCGCACGAACTCCATGTCATGCTCGACCACCACGACAGCGCGGGTCTTTGCCGCCTCGCGCAGGATATCCGTGGTATGTTCCCTCTCGGCAGGTGTCATGCCGGCTGCCGGTTCATTGACCAGCAGCAGCTTCGGCTCCTGCGCCAGCAACATGCCGATCTCAAGCCACTGTTTCTGCCCATGGCTCAACTCGCCCGCCTTGCGGTGAAGAGCCCCGGCCAGACCGATCTGGGCTGCAAGGTCTTCGATCTTGGCGTGATCGGCCGGGGCCGCCCTGAAGCCCAGAACGGCGAAAGGTCCGCGTGGCTTGCGCAGGGCAAGGATCAGGTTGTCCGCCACGCTTTGATCCTCGAACACGGTGGGGCGCTGAAACTTGCGGCCCACTCCGGCCTGCGCAATGCGGCTTTCGGACATCGACAGCAGCGACACGCCTTTGTCCCCGTAAATCACGCGCCCCTCATCGGGCCGGGTCTTTCCGGTGATGATATCCATGAAGGTCGTCTTGCCTGCGCCATTCGGCCCGATCACGGCGCGCAGTTCCCGTTCAGCGATCTGAAAGGACAGGTTGTTGATCGCCTTGAACCCGTCAAACGAGACAGAGACACCCGAGACCTCAAGCAGCGTATTCATCTGTCAGCCTCCTTTTCGCGCAGAGCCCCGGCATCCGGGCCCAGATCCGCGCCATGCCGGTCAGGGCTGCGACGGTCGGCGATCAGATCGAACAGCCCCCCGATACCTTTGGGCGCAAACAGGGTCACGCAGACAAAGGACAAACCCAACAGAACAGTCCACCAATCCACCCATTGCACCGTGTAAAACCCAAGGTTGATGTCGGGGGCCTGCCCGCCCGTGAACCACGTTGACAAGAGAGAGACAAAGGCCGCGCCGATGACCGCGCCATAGAGCCGTCCCCGACCGCCAATTGCGACCCAGACCGCCAGATAGATCGACGCGATGGGCGCAACCTCGGCCGGATTGATGATCCCGGCTTGTGGATAATAAAGCGCACCCGCGATCCCCGCCATGATGGCGGTA